>JBEKWT010000009.1:0-25518 GCA_049512795.1 Occallatibacter sp. | reverse complement strand
CGCCGCCCGCGTGCTGCGTGATGATAAGGCCGGGAACCGTCTCCAGAACTTCTCCCGAACGGAGAATCGGACGGTCCTGAATTTCCTTTGCGCCCACCGTCCCCTGGGAGCCGGATTCGGCAACTCCGACAAGTTCATCCTCGCGGCCCTGCACGTTGATGCTGGTGCTCACGGCGCCCACGATCAGAGAGATGCGCAGCGTGGCCGGCGGCCCGGCGGTCCCGACGCTGACGAGAATTTCTTTGGTTTCAAAACCGGTATTCGATACGACGAGTCGATAATTCCCTGCCGCGAGCCCGGAAAAAATGAAGGAGCCGTTCGTGTCCGACTGGGTCGTTCTTTCTACAGTACCGTTCGCGCTGAGAACCTGCACGTTGGCACCGGCAATCACCGCTCCGGACGTGTCAACGACAGTTCCCGATAGCTGAGATACGTTGCCTTGGATGGGCGCGCCGTCGGCAGCGCCTGCACTGGCCAGCAATCCGGCCAGCAGCGCCAACACGTATAGCTTCTGGATTTGCGCCCCTCTCCTCTGCATACGAGCAAAGTATCTGCGGACTCGCACAATTGCTTGTGCGCCTTATCACACGATTTTCAAATTCGTGCTACTCCATTGCCTGAATTGGATATACGACCAGGTTCGCGGACGATTCAACTTGAATTTCAGGGTTTGCGCGACGTTTTTGCAGGAGTTCGGCGCCGCCCCACAGTGGTCTTTCCCGTCGCTGGCAGAGTCCCACGCGGGAAGTCCGTCGACCGGCGCACCACAAGGCGCGTCGCGACCGGCCATTCCTTTTGTGCGGACTGGGGGTGGTCTGACTCGATGCCTGCACGCAATGCCTGCACCGCCGCAGTCGCCAGTTCTTTGCACGACATCTGCACTGTGGTCAACGGCGGGAGCATGAACTGCGCCAGGTGGATGTCGTCGAATCCCACTACGGAGATGTCAGCGGGCACTTTGAGCGTGGTCTCGTCGAGTGCGTGCAGAACGCCGATAGCGGTCATGTCGTTGGAGCAGATCACCGCCGTGGGCAGCTCGGCGAGGGCGATCAGCTTTTCCATGGCCGCTTTGCCTCCCTCCATCTTGTGATCGCCTTCGACGATATAGACGCCGGGCACGGCGAGTCCGAGCTCGGTCATTGATTTGCAGAATCCATCGCGGCGAGTGACGGCGGTGCACATGCGCAGCGGCCCGCTGACAAAAGCGATGCGACGATGGCCGAGCGCCGCCAAATGCTGCACGGCCTCGCGAATCCCCTCGCCATAGTTCACTTTCAGCACGCGAACGTTGGGCGATTTCGGTCCCGCATCGGCAAAGACCAGCGGAAACTCCTGTCCCACCAGCTTGTGCACCTGCTCTTCTTCAATGCCGAAGGTCATCACGGCTATGCCGTCCACGCCTCGCTGCAGCATACGGCGAATCAGCGCCTCGGTCCGCTCCGGATCGTTGCTGGTCGAGCCGATCATGACTTCGTAGCCCTGCGCTACGGCCAGGTTCTCGAACTCCTGCACCAGTTCCGGAAAAAACGGGTTGGTGATCTCAGAAACGATGAGGCCAAGGATGCGGCTTCGCCCTGACACCAGCGCTCTTGCCTGCGTATTGGGCACGTAGCCGGCCTCTTCCACGGCCTTCCAAACCCGATTGGCCAGAATTGGATCCACTGTGGGGATGCGGTTAACGACGCGCGACACCGTGGCAATGGAGACGCGGGCGCGTTTGGCCACGTCGTGAATGTTTGCGGAGGAGCGGCGGCGATTTCGTTGAGCCTTACCGGTTCGTCTCATGGGCGAAGTCGATTGTACGCTTTTCCGGGTTTTTCTCAGGAGTGGCGGGTGGAAAAGCACCCCTGGATTCGGCATTCTGGAGCTCTTGAGCGCTCGAGTTACGCCTCTCGAAGGCAGGAAACAGGCGGGTTCAGGCAAACGCTTACTTGGCCCGCGGTTACGCCAATCACTTTGCTTACAGGTTCGGGCTACGGATGGTTTTGCGCTCCGGCAATGACATCGAGCCCATGGCGTAACAAGGCCAGAATCGCTTCCAGGCTCTCCTCGGCGCCGCGCCGGCTGCCCGGCAGGTTCACAATCAGCGTACTCGCCCGCAGTCCCGCTACGCCGCGCGAAAGCCGCGCGTAGGGATTGCTCTCCGCTCCCTTCGTGCGCATCGCCTCAGCCAGCCCTGGCGCTTCGCGATCGATCACGCGACGCGTCGCCTCCGGCGTTCGGTCGCGCGGGCCCAGGCCGGTGCCGCCCACGGTCAGCACCAGTTCTGCATTCGCCCCCACCAACGCTTCGAGCGACGCTGCGATCGCGTCCTCATCGTCTTTCATCAGCGCCGTTCGAATCTCCGCCTGCGGCCACTCACGGGTGAGCAGCGCGGCCACGGCAGGACCCGCAGAGTCGGCCATCAGCCCTTGCGAGCAGCGGTCCGAGATGGTGATCACGGCAAACAGCATGAGGCGATTGTAAGCGCTAGTCGCAGTGCGGCAATGATCGGCTATCCGCACGCCTCTTCCCATACCCGCACCAGCAGCGCTCCCGCGTCGTGGCGAAAGGCCACCCACAACACATTATCAGTGCGCGGCCGCATGCACAGTCCATCCGCGGCCACCGAGGATTCAGGCACGTCCATGGAGCAGGGCCGCGGCAGCGATGTCTTGATCACTCCCCCAAGCATGTTGGCAATCTCCCGAATAGCGTCGAGCGCGTCTGCCTCGGTGACTGTTTCTACGGGCTGCATCAGCATGGCTGCGGTGGCTGCCTGGGCTAATCCCTCGGCCAGGCGTACCTCAATGCGTCCTTTCCACATTCCGGAGAGACTCACGCTGCCGATCAGGTGCCCCGGCCCTACACAGAACTCCTCCGAGCTCGCCACCGGCTCCAGCCGCATGGCAATCATCGGCTCCCAGAACTGGGCGTTGGCCTTTACCAGAGATGCCTCGTCGAGCTCAGCCCGCATGAGACAGTCCTCACCTTTTCGAGCCCGCTCATTGCGAGCCTTAGAGCTTTCTATCGGGCCATTCCTTCACAACGATGAGGGCTGGGCTAGGCGAGCCTTCGAAGGTAATTGGAAGCCTGTTTTTGGGACCAATGGGCGGCAAGAAGGTGATCTAAATCACCTCCTCCGGTGCGCTCTGGCACATCCTGGCCCTTTCCTCAGTGACACGCTTTCGGGTATGAGGTGTTCCCCATGCGGGTTTCCGATTTGGGCCGCTGGACGCATCCAACCACGATTCTTGTCGCGACCGACTTAAGCGATCTGGACCATCTCATGCCGTTTGCCCTGGAACAGGCGGGTGAAACCGGGGCGCACCTGATTCTTCTGCATGCTCTTCCTCCGTCAGCGGTCTTCGGTGCCGACGCCTCGGGAATGCCGTACTTCGATAAAGGCAGCGCCCTCGAAACAGCGCACGAAATGCTGCGGCCATGGTGTGAAGTGGCCGCTCGCCGCGGCATCCGTTGCGACGCGCTGGTGCGCGAGGGCCACTCCATACAGCAGATTGCAGCCGCCGTCGATCAATTTAAAGCCGACCGCGTGCTGCTCGGGACACGGAGCCGGAGCAAAATCGGAAAGCTGCTCCTTGGCTCTGTCGCAGAGCAAGTGCTGCGCTCGGTCTACCTCCCGGTCATGACCGTGGGACCCGAGGCTCATCTCCCGGTGGCCAGAAATGGAGAACGCGTCGTCCTCCACGCCACCTCACTCAGAGAGACCTCTCGCCCGAGCGCAGCGCTTGCCTGCCAGGTAGCAGCCACCCAGAATGCAAAGCTGGTCTTGCTCCACGTGCTTCCGCCCATCGAAGTGATGGAGCGCAGACACATGCCCACCGGGCTGGATTCGTCGGCCATGGTCGAGTTGCGCATCCTGGCTGAGGAAACTGGCACTCGTTGCTGCTCCTCCGTCGAGCCTGTCGTCCTTCATGGCAATCCATCCATCGAGATTCTGGCTCTGGCTTCGGAGCGGCGTGCCGGCCTGATCGTTCTCGGCGCCACGCACCGCCTGGCCCTGGAAAACCTGACCCGCGACCGCACCGTCTATCGCGTGCTCGCCCACGCGCGCTGCCCCGTACTCACGCTGCGAGAACCGCAGGCGCTTCCTGAAGAGTCACTGTCCAGTACGGCAGCGGCCCATCAATGAGGCGCGAAAAGCCATCTAACTCGAGCAGCCTTGCGCGTTGACTGTCCTGCTGGCAGAGCAGGATCAGGCGAAAGTCTTCAGACGCTTCAGGCACTTTTCCTGCAGGTAGTGCAGCTGGCGAAGACGGGCCAGCCTCGCGGGATTCGAGTCCTCGGTCTGAGACGCGAGAATCTCGGCGGCCAAGTCGTGGACCTGACCATGAAGATTCTCGATGGCTTGAATCGCCGAGTTTGCCCCGCGCGCTGAACGCTTTTGGCCGTTCAGCCATGCGCCAACCCGGCATTGGCTGGCATCGAGCGGCGGCGGAATGGCGCGCTTGCCTTGGAGATATGCCTCAAAGGCGCCAAGCCAGGCCCGGTGCTCCACAGTGGCAGACAGCACCGGCGCGTTCTCCGCGCGCACTGTCGGCACTTCGCACCAGCGGGGATCGGGACGCCATGCGGCTGCCCACGACCGGAATTCGCGCGCGGGCATTGAAGCCGCAATGCCGAACCCCTGGGCCAGATCGCAGCCCATTTGCAGCAGCATCAGGCCGTGCTCCGCTGTCTCCACTCCCTCTGCGATCACCTGTCTGTTAAACGCCGCCGCCAGTCCCAGCACGCCTTCCAGAATCGTCAGGTTCTCCGGTTCCTCCAGCATGTCGCGCACAAAGCTCTGGTCGATCTTCAACACATTGGCGGGCAGGCGCTTCAGGTAGGTCAGCGAAGAGTAGCCGGTGCCGAAATCGTCCAGGCCGATCGATACACCGGCTTCCCGGCAGGATGCCAAAACCTGCGAGGTTCGCACTATATCCTGCATTGCGCTGGTTTCCACCACTTCCAGCTCCAGATCCGACGGCTTCACTTGCGGGTGCGCCGCAAGCCGGACGCGCAGGCGATCGGCGAAATCCGTTTGCTGCAGCTCGATCGCGCTGACGTTCACGCTCACGGGAACATCGAAGCCCTCCGCGTGCCACGATTCCATCTGCGCCAGCGCGGTCTCCATCACCCATTCGCCCAGTTCGACAGCCAGCGGGTGATCTTCAATAACCGGTAGAAACATGCCCGGCGGCAGCAGCCCGCGCTCCGGGTGTTGCCAGCGGATCAGGGCCTCAGCTCCCACCACTTTACCGGTGCGCATATTCACTTTGGGCTGGTAAAAGAGCACAAACTGCCGGGCAGCCAACGCTTTGCGAATGTGTTCGATGTTCTCGTGCCGATCGCGGACAATCAGGTCCTGGCCGGGATCGAACATGCTGAAGCAGTTGCGGCCGGCCAATTTGGCCTGGTACATCGCCTGCCCCGCCTGCCGCAAAAGCACGTCGGCGTCCACGTCCTCCACTTGCGGATAAAGGGCTACGCCGGCGCTGGCTGAAACGCGCAGCATGGTCTCGCCGATCTGGGCCTCCTCGGATGCCGCCGCAAGCAGCCGGTTCAGAGTGGGCAAGCACGCTTTATTGCCGTCCAGATCGAGGATCACGGCGGCAAACTCGTCTCCGCCCAACCGGGCCAGCGTGTCCCCCTCGCGCAGGGAGCGCTTCATCCTGAAGGCCAGCGCCGTCAGCAGCGCATCTCCGGTTGTGTGGCCATAGCGGTCGTTGATGCTCTTGAATCCATCCAGGTCAAAGTAGACTACGGCCAGCAGGTTCTCGTTGCGGTGTGCATGAGCCATGGCCTGGCGAAGCCGGTCGGCGAACAGCGCGCGATTCGGAAGACCTGTCAACGCATCGTAATGCGTGACGCGCTCAAGCTCCTGCTTGTGCTCCTTGATCTCCGTGATATCGCTGAACAACCCCACGTATTGCTCCACCTCGCCGCTCGCATTACGGATCGCATTGATCGTGAGCATCTCCGCGTAAATGTCTCCGCCTTTTGTCCTGTTCCAGACTTCACCTGTCCAATGTCCTTCCCGGCTCAGGGAGCCCCAAACGTTCTCATAGAACTCCTTACCCTGCAGGTTGGATTTGAGCAGCCGCGGATTTCGCCCCAGCACTTCTTCGCGCGCGTACCCGGTGATGCGGCTGAATGCATGATTGACATCCAGAATCGCCCCCGTGGGATCGGTGATTACGATGCCTTCGCGCACGCCCGTGAAGACGTTTGCCGCAAGGCGCAGTCGCTCCGCGGTCTCCTTTTTTTGCGTAATGTCTTCGGAGAACAGGACGATGCCGCCCACGGTGCCATCGCCGGTGCGCCAGGGAATGATCTCCCATCGGATCCACTGCACCGTGCCGTTCGCGCGGTCGAAACGGTCTTCATCCGAGCGTTGCTTCTCGCCTGCCAGGCCGCGCCGGTGCGCGTCCTTCCACCGCTCCGGAATGTCCGGAATCACCTCGTAGTGCGACTGGCCGATGATGTTATTGCCCACCAGGCCATAGTCCTCCAGCCATCGACGGCTCACAGCTACGTAGTGCATCTCGCGGTCGAACATGGCCAGTGCCACTGGCGCATGCTGGACGAACAATTGCAGCAGCTCTTTGCTCTCTCGCAGCGTGTCCTGTGCCTGTCTGGCCTCGGTAATATCGCGAATCGTGCCAAGCATCTTGATCGGACGCCCCTGATCGTCGAACTCCAGACGTCCCAGGCCGTGCACCCAGCGCACAGCTCCGTCCGTCTGGCGAATCACCCGATACTCCCTGTCGAAGGGTTTGCATTGGCCGAGTACCTCGTCCTTGAAGTAGGAAAGCATCGACGATCGATCGTCGGGATGGATCAGGGTAGCCCACTTCTCGACGGTGCGTTCATGTTCTTTGTCGATTCCGAAGATCGGGTCCAGGACATTTGAACTCGTCCATGTTCCAGCACCGATATCGAGCTGATAGCTGCCCAGGCCGGCAATGCTCTGCGCCTCCCGAAGCGATTCCTCGCTCTCGCGCAGTGCCGTCTCGGCGCGCCTGCGCTCGGTGACGTCGTCGGCGAAGATAATGATGCCGCCGATTGCGCCTTCGCCGGTCCGCCAGGGAAGGATCTCGCGCTGGACCCATTGCACAGTCCCGTCCGCCCTTACAAGCTGTCTCTCTTCTTTGGCCAATCTCTCGCCAGCCAGACAGCGCCGATGTTCCTCGCGCCATTCCTGCGGAACCTCAGGCAGGATCTCGTAGTGCGAACGGCCGAGAACCTCTACATCGACGACAGAATGCATCTCCAGCCAATTGCGGCTTACGGCCAGGTACCGCATCTCCCGATCGAACATGGCCAACGCAACCGGCGCGCGCTCGATGAACAGTTGCAGCAGGTCTTCGCTTTCGCGCAGCTTCAGCCGCGCCTCAATTTGCGTGGTAATGTCCGGAGCGATGCCGAAGATGCCGGCGACTTCGCCGTCGGGACCGGTGATGGGATATTTGCGATCGTCGAGCCAATGGATCGATCCATCCTTCGACGCAAACTGTTGCACCTGGTTCACGCGCCGATTTTCGGCGGTGGCCCGATCCTCAAGTTCGTATGACAAATCGGCAACGGCTTCAGGGTGCAGGTCGTAATCGGTCTTTCCCACCAGTTCGGCCCGGTCCGTCGCCGTCTCCGAAAGGAATGCAACTGCATGGCTCGCCGACAGAATCACATGGTTGCGATTCTTGATGTAGATGTAATCGTCGGTGTGCTCAATCAGCGGTTTGAAGCTCGACAGCAAGAAGGGGTCGCCGGGTTCCCGCACATGCCGCGCGTCCTCGAGGGTCAGCTCGAGAAGAACGTTTTCCCCGGCGCGGGCAGGCTTTTTGGTGTAGTACCCCTTGACGCAGCGAATGCGCCCGTCGGCGTGACGCAGGCGCATGTTGAAGCAACCGGAACGGGCATCAAGATGGGATGAGAAGATGCGTTCCGCGATTCCGGCATCGCCGGCATGGATCATTTCCTTGAGACTGACCGCGCCGGTGATGAATTCGCTCTGGCTATATCCGAGCAAAGCTTCCGTACCACCCCTGACGGACACAAGCCGGGGAGGATCGCTTGATGCGAAGCAGAAGGTTGGGTGCACCATGGTCCCCTGTGCCTCTGCGTCTAAAGGCGCTCGCGTTCGGGAGCCTAACATATTGTAAATTCAATAGACAATGGAAATCATAGGCCTTGGGTGGAATCAATACCTTGGCCCCGCCGACGCAGCCCAGTACAACTGTCCAATGTTGGCAAGGTTCAGACGAGGCGATCCGATTCGGGCAGCCAATCTTGCCCGGTTCATAGTCCCGGGCGCCTCCTTCTGTCTTTCGCTGCCCCCGTGGTCCGGCGCGCCGTTCAATTCCGCCCGCACTTCCAGGCTTCCGGCACGCGTGAGCGCCCCTAATGAACCAAATCATGCACTCGTTATCCACGTGTTTTTAGTTACTGCATCGATTCCAGTGCGCCTATTTGCGCGCGCGCTTGGCATAATCGCAATGGGAACGATTCCTCCGTAACTGTTCCCATAATTGTCGTCCGAGTCTGACCTGCGGTTTGGGTCTCGGCGGAAATTCGAGTTCGGCATCCGCATCCGAAAGTTGAGTTCGCATGCCGAGATCGTTTGGTTTCACCTGGGGGAGCATCCAAGCGTGACCAGTTATAGCCGTCAGGACGTTCTGCGCATCCTTGAAATCAGCGCCCGCCAATTGCAAGCCTGGGAACGAGCCGGGCTCATCTCCCAACAAGAAATCTACAGCTTCCAGGATCTGGGCCAACTGCGCACGCTGCGCTCGCTGCGCGAGGATGAAGTGCCCGCCGCGTCTATTCGCGATTCCATCCGGGCGATGAAAGCGGTTGCCGGCATGAGCAACCCGCTGTTGGAAGCGTGTGTCGTGCGCACGGGAACGCGTCTCGCCTTCCGCCATCGCGGCGCTATGGTCGATCCCATCCGCCGCCAATTGCTCTTCGACTTTGAGCGCCTGGGTGGGCCGCAGCAGGCCGCTTCGGGCCCGGCACCGCTGCGCCGCATCGGCGTTCCCGACGCGCGCGGCCTCCAGGAGCGCTTCCATGCCGCGGTTCAATTCGAAGAAGCCGGCGAAAAGCAGCGCGCCATCAACCTCTATCAGGAGATTCTGTCCATCGACCCGCAGTATCCGGCAGCCTGCATTAACCTGGGCACGCTGTACTTCCACCTGCGCCAGTACGGCCGCGCTGAGGAGCTCTACCGCCGCGCCACGGAAGCCGATCCCGGTTACGTGCTGGCCTACTTCGATCTCGGCAACGTACTCGACGAGCTCGAGCGCCTCGACGAATCCATCGCCGCCTACCTCAAGGCCGTCACGCTCTCGCCCCGCTACGCCGACGCCCACTACAACCTGGCTCTCGCCTACGAGCGCACCGGCGAGCACCGCAGCGCCCTGCGCCACTGGCGCGCCTATGTCAAGCTTGATAACCGCGGTCCCTGGGCCGACCACGCGCGCGGCCAGATTCACAAGCTCCTCAACCGCGAAGGCATCGCCATCGCCTCCCGCGCTGACCACTTCATTGCGCCCCACAAAGGCACAGCGGCGCTCGAGCTGGTGTAACGGTTTCAAGGCATGGCAGAATTGACCGCCTCAGCCACCGCGCGAATGTGCGCCGGCCGCGTGCGGCAGCAGCCGCCCACGATCGTTGCTCCGGCCCTGAACCACTCGGCGGCCCGCGCGCCGAAGTCTTCCGGATCTGTGACGCCCGTCCAGCATCGCCCGTCCGCGTCCCATCCCTCGCCTGAATTCGGATAGACCACAATCGGCTTGTCTGAAGCCTCCTGCAACTCCGCAATCAGAGCTGGAATCCATCTGGGCGGAACGCAGTTCACGCCGATGGCCACCGTCTGCGGAAACGAGGCGACAAGCGCCGCGCAATCGGCCACTCGCTCTCCGTGCGACACATGCTTTTCGTCTCTGCAGGAAAAGCTGAACCATGCTCGCAGCTCGGGCCACGATTCCATCGCCTCGCCCACCGCGCGCGCTTCTTCAAGCGAAGAGAAAGTTTCAAATGCGAGTAAATCGGGGGCCTGTTCGCCGCTCGCCTGCGCGAAGACCTCAATGCGTTCACGGTGAAAGCGGACCAAATCGGCGTAGGAGCAATCGTAGTTGCCGTGATACTCGCCGCCGTTGTGCAGCGCCGCGCCGTAGGGACCGAGCGAACCGGCAACGAGAACGCGACGGTCGGGAAACTCACCCACCACCGACCGAGCCAGCTCAACGGATCGCACCAGCGCCGCGTCGGCTTGCTCGGCGGTCAGTCCCACTTCCGCATAGCCCATCCGCGAAACCTGGTAGCTGCATGTCGCAATGCATTCGGCGCCCGCTTGAATGTATGCGCGATGCACGGCAAGCAGCTTTTCCGGCTCGTCCTCGAGCACATGCGCCGACCACAGCGGTCCCTCAATGCGCGCGCCCTGGTACTCAAGCTCAGTAGCCAGCCCGCCATCGATGACTTGGACGCCGTGCAAAACGGCGCTTTGGCCGCCAACCTTTTCCGTCATGAAGAGATGGTAACGCCCGGCTAAAGGAACGAGACTCGGGGAATTCGAGCTGCCTCGCCCGGGCAGCGATCTTTATGCGGCGTCTTTCGGCCGCGTGGCCTTCACGGCCGACAGAATCCCAATGCCGATCATCACGACCGCGCCCACAAGAATCCAGTGCGAGGGCATATGCACCAGGTGCGCGGCGTACACCAGGCCGGCGATTACGATCGCGAAGCCAGCGGCATAAAGTCCGAAAGACATGTGATCTCCTTAGCCAGGTATTGTGCGGTTACGCGGAATCTCGCGCACTACTCCAGCCTCCCACTGCGGGCACGCCAAGTCTGAGCAGTTCAGACCATCATTTTGGTTTCTAATGAAGGTGGATCGCGGCCGGAGCACAACCTGAAGATTGCGAGGTCCATTGGCTTTTAGAGTGCTTTTCTGGCAGGAGATTGGGCAATCGACCAACAAGCTGATCCCTGATCCCTGAACCCTGACACCTGCTCCTACACCTTCTGCGTCCGCTGCACCTGGCGCACGCCTTCCACGCGTCGCAGGCCCAGCACCATGCGGTTCAGGTGGCGCACGTCCTCGGCTTCCACGACGAATTCGATGATCGCCTCGCCCTCTTCATCGCGGCTCAAATCCACGGCGCGAATGTCGGTGTTTTCGTCGGAGATGACGGCGGTCAGCTCCTTCAACATGCCGGTGCGGTCTTCGCATTGGACGATGATTTTGACCGGGTAGCGCTGCGCCTGCCCCACTCCTTCAGGTGCGCGCGACCACTCCACATTGATGCGCCGATCGCTCTCGTAGAGCAGGTTCTGCACATTGGGGCAACTGCGCGCATGAACGGCCACGCCCTTGCCACGAGTTACGTAGCCCACAATCTCCTCGCCGCGAATGGGGTTGCAACATCGCGCGCGATAAACGAGCAAGTCGTTCTGGCCCTCCACCTGGAGCGAATCCGAACCGGTGAGGTGCAGCTTGCGCACCGCGTCCGTCATGCCCGCCTCGCCTGATTTGCCCGCCGCGGCCGGCGTGCCCGGCTCGGCTTCAGGCGGAGCGGCGAAGCCCGGCGCCAGCTTCCCCAATAATTGGTGCGCGGTGTTCTTGCCCTGGCCCAGCGTGGCCAGCAAATCGGCGGCCGTGGCCACGCCAAACTCCTGCGCAATGCGCCCCAGATCCTGATCGTCGATCTGCGACATCGGCACTTTGAATTTGCGCGCCTCGCGCTCCAGCAGCTTTCTGCCAATCTCCACGGCGCGCACTCGTTGATCCTCGTTCAACCAGTGCTTGATCTTGTTGCGCGCGCGCGGGCTCTTTACGAAAGTGAGCCAGTCACGGCTCGGCTTATGGTCCTTCTGCGTGACGATCTCGACAATGTCGCCCGTGCGCAGCTTGGTTCGCAGCGGCACCATGCGGCCGTTGATCTTTGCCCCCACGCACGAATGGCCAACGTCGGTATGGATGGTGTAGGCAAAGTCCACGGGCGTCGCCCCGGCGGGAACCACCACCACCTTCCCTTTCGGCGTGAAGGTGTATACCTCGTCGGGATAGAGGTCCATCTTCAGGCTGGAGAGGAATTCGTTGGGATCCGTCATCTCCTTCTGCCACTCGACAAGCTGACGAATCCAGTTCAACCGCTCCTCGTCGCGGGCCGTCACCACACCGCCCGTCTTATACTTCCAGTGCGCCGCGATGCCTTCCTCGGCGATGCGGTGCATCTCTTCGGTGCGAATCTGCACTTCGAACTGGTGGCCGCTGGCGCTCATCACCGTCGTGTGCAGCGACTGGTAGCGATTAGCGCGCGGCATCGCGATGAAATCCTTGATGCGCCCCGGCACCGGCCGCCACAGTGTGTGAATCAGCCCGAAGACCGCGTAACACGAAGCCACATCCTCGGTGATCACGCGGATTGCCAGCAGGTCGTACACCTGGTCGAACGAAACTTTGGTGCGCTCGATTTTCTGGTGGATCGAGTAGAACCGCTTGATGCGCCACTCTACGCGCGCCTTGATGCCGTTCTCCCTGAGCTGCTCCGTCAGCGTGTCCTCTACGCCGCGCAGGAACTGCTCGCCATCCACGCGCCGCGCCTCAACCGCCGCGGCAACCTGTTCGTAGCTCACCGGGTCGGTGTAGCGGAAGGCCAGATCCTCCAGCTCGCCGCGCACCTTGCCCATGCCCAGCCGGTGTGCCAGCGGGGCGTAAATTTCCAGCGTTTCGCGCGCGATCGCCTCTTGCCGGTCCGGCTTCAGGTGCTCCAGGGTGCGCATGTTGTGCAGCCGGTCGGCCAACTTGATCAGTACCACGCGTACGTCCGATACCATGGCCAGCAGCATCTTGCGCACGTTCTCAGCCTGGCGGTCTTCGCGATTGGCAAATTGGATCTTGTCGATCTTGGTTACGCCCTCGACGATGTGCGCCACCTGGTCGCCGAATTTGTCTCCAATCTCCTCGCTGGTAGCCTGCGTGTCTTCGACAGCGTCATGCAGAAGCGCCGCGGCCACGGCGGTCGCGTCCAGTTTCATTTCGACCAGCACCTCGGCCACTTCGAATGGGTGCACAATGTACGGTTCCCCCGAAGCGCGCGTTTGCCCCTTGTGATGGGAGACGCAGAACTCCCAGGCCTTTCGAATCAATGAGATGTCTTCATTTGGCCGATTGGCCTGCGCTTGCCGCAGCAGCGCTTCGAAGCGCTCGCCAATGGAGCGTTCGCCCGTGGGGGGGCTGGACTGTGCGCCTTTGGCGGGAATAAGCGCTCCCTGAGCGGAAGTCGCGGGTGCGCTCGGATCACCTGCCGGAATGGTCTGCCTGGCAGTCGCCATGCTCCATTATAGGCCGCTTCAATTCGGCACGAATGAATCGGTTTAGCGAATGACTGCGAAGCCGTACCCGCCCAGTGCCCATCCCATAGAGCTAGTTCAATTTGGTCCGGCTCGCGTCCCGGTAGCACGCAGGTAACCATTCGCGCCCTCAAATGTGTCGGGCGTCACATCCTGCTGTGCAAAAAGGGAGGAAATTAAATTCCCCCGGAGGTTATGAACCGAGGAAATCATGTTAAGAAACCTCTTTTTCGCCGCTTTGGCTCTGGCCGTCGCTGCCGGCATCGGATATGCGAATCAATCGACCTCACGGAAGGTCGTCATTCCGGTGAGCAAGACTTCCGCCACCAACGGCAAGCAGATGTACGTGAACTATTGCGCCCCGTGCCATGGAGTGGACGGCAGGGGACAAGGCCCTGTGGCCGCAGCTTTGAAAAAGCAACCCACGGACCTCGCTCTCCTGAGCAGGAACAATGGAGGGAAGTTTCCCTCAACTCACGTCATGACGGTGCTGCAGTTTGGCACGGCCAATCCCTCGCATGGCACAGCGGATATGCCGGTCTGGGGACCTGTTCTGAGCGGTATGGATACTACCAATGCCGAGCCGAACGTGAAGGCTCTCAGGATCAGCAATCTGAGCCGTTACCTGCAATCGCTGCAGGCCAAATAGTTGCCGCCACGTTAGGCTCCCATTCTCAGGCTTGATACTGGAAATGGGAACTGATGGCGAAGCGAGACAATTCGAAGGCTGGTGCAAAGCCAAAGGTGCGCGGCACGAAGCGTCGAGTCTGGGCCGCAACGCAGAGCGAGCGCGGCTCTGTGCTCGGCGTGCGCCCGCCGCAGAGCAAGGCAGCGCCTTCACGATCCCGCCCCGATTCACAGGAAACCGCGGTCACGCAACGCCAATCCGTGCCGCAGCGGGATGCCGGAAATCAGGCTCGCCCCGTTCCGTTTGGCGCCACCGTTAGCCGCCGTGCCGCGGATCGTCTTCGCACCGGCCATTTGTGGGTGTACGCGTCCGATGTTGTCGCAGTCGCTCTTCCAAATCCAGATGAAACTCTGCTGCCCGTCGCCGACAATCGTGGTTTGCTTTTGGGTACGGCGCTCTACAGCCCTTCGTCGCAAATCGCGCTGCGACTCGTTTCGCGCGGCGCCCTTGACGAACCCGCGTGGCTCGAGCTGCTCGCGTCGCGCCTGCGCGCGGCCATCGCTCGCCGCAAGCCGCTGCTCGACGCCGCAAACAACGCCTGCCGCCTCTGCTTCAGCGAGGCCGACGAGCTGCCCGGCCTCATCGCCGACAAATACAATGACCTGATCATCCTTCAGTTCCTGACCAAAGGCTTGCTCACTGCGGGTGTGCGCGACACCTGCATTCGTGTGCTGCGCGAGGAGCTTTCGCCCGCGGCCATTCTCGAGCGCCCCGATCCGCGCGTTCGCGAGTTGGAGAGTCTGCCCGCGATCAGCCTCGATCCACTCTGGCTCGCTGACGCGAAAATGCCCGTGGCCGCGACTGAGTTCCGCTTGAGCGGCCTCGTCTTTCATTACGACGCCAACGCAGGCCAGAAGACCGGCGCGTTTCTCGACCAGCGCACCAACTACGCCGCCGCGCGCGAATGGGCGCAGCGGCTGTGCGTTTCGAGATCCGAGTCTGGCGGCCGCGCGCTCGATGTTTGCTGCTACCAGGGCGGATTCGCTCTTCATCTCGCCCAGGTCTGCCGCCAGGTGACGGGCATCGATGTCTCGCGCGCCTCGCTCGAAGTAGCGGAGCGCAACCTCCAGGCCAATCGCTCGCGAATCTCCGCGGAAGTCGACTGGATCGAAGCCGACGCCTTCGAGATTCTCCGCGACTGGTCGCAGGCAGGCGAAACATTCGACGCCATCGTTCTCGATCCGCCCGCCTTCGCGAAAACGAAGCGCGCCGTCGAAGGCGCGCTGCGCGGCTACAAGGAGCTGAACCTGCGCGCGCTGAAGATGCTCGGTCCCGGCGGCCTGCTTGTCACCTGCTCCTGCTCGCATCATGTGGCCTGGTCCGATCTCGAAGGCGCAGTCGCCGCTGCCGCAGCCGACGCATCGCGGCGCGTGCGCCTCCTTGAGCGACGCGGCGCAGCTCTCGACCATCCGGTCGTTCTCAACCTCCCCGAGACCGAGTACCTCAAATGTCTGATGCTTGAAGTGGAATGATCGAGCGCTGCCGGCAAAACGCCCGTCAAGGCCTATTGGCTCAAGAACGTTTGCGATGCTGAATGCCTGCGCGTGAGCAATCGCGCCAACCACCCAAGCCAGGTACGCCGTTCCTTCGCGGGCACAACGGGCTTTTCTCTGGACGCAGTAGCCTTTAGCTCAGCCAGCGCTTCTTTCACCTGAGCGCGCAGGGCCTCAGCCTCAAACGTGCAGGAGCGCATGTAAGCCGAAATTGTTACTCCCGCTTCCGTGGCCCGCCGATGCAGTCGCGTGCACTCCGTCTTGCTCAAGCGAATGGTTACGCTTACGGATCGCAAATCGCGTTCGTTTGCGGCCTGCGGCGCTTCACCCGCCCGCGGAGTCAGACCTTCGTCGATTTGAGTTGCCGGCCGATTTGCCGCTTCTTTGGCGTCGGCAGCCTCTGCCTGCCGCGGTTGCGGCACCGTCCAATCACCGGAATCCGCCGGCCTGTAACGTGCGTGAGCGTTCAACGCTCGCTCGTAGCTTAGCGTCACTACATCGTCACCCGGATCGCCGCCGCTCCACTCCGCCGCGTCATCCACCGCCTCGCGCGGAGGCGATGCAAGCGTAGCCAGAAGTCCAGCAAAGCTCTCCGAAGTGGGTCGTAGCTGGCTCTGCGCCGGTTGCTGCATGCAACGGAGCATACTCCGTCGCGTGTCGGCAACTCTGAGAAACCCTTAACCGAAGACTTATTCCGTTCCCGAATCAGGAGAGCTTGGTCGCCATTTCCATTTCGGGATTTTCCTGCTGGTGCGGCTCGACCGCGCACTCCACCGGCACGGTTTTCGTTTCCGCCAGCTCCGGCAGAATGCGTCCGGGTAGCCGCAGCATCTCGCTGATGGCGTCCGCCGTCACTGGACGGGAGAAGAGAAATCCCTGTCCGAAACGGCAGCCCAACTGCCGCAGCAGCCCGTACTGTTCCTGCGTCTCGATTCCCTCCGCCACCACTTCCATCCCCAGCACGCGCGCCAATTCCACTATCGTGCGCACAATCTGTAGCGGCTGCTCGTTTCCTCTCGTCATGCGCTCAACAAACGAGCGATCGATTTTGAGCACGTCGAAGGGCAGCGAGTGCAGGTGATGCAGCGAGCTGTAGCCGGTGCCGAAATCGTCTATCAGCAGCGTGACCCCGAGCCGCCGCAAGCTGCTCAGAACCGCCATGGCTGTGCCAATGTCCGAGACAAGGCTGGACTCGGTCATTTCCAGTCCAAGTTGCCGGCTCGAGACCCCCGACTGGCGCAGCAGCGCCTCCACGTGGTCGGCCAGCCCTTCGCGCGCGAACTGGCGAGCGGAAAGGTTCACGCAGACGCGTGGTGCTCCCTGATCGGGATCCTCATGGCACCACTTCTGAATCTGGCTGCAGGCTTCTGAGAGTCCCCAGTCGCCGATGGGCAGAATAAGCCCGCTCTCTTCGGCCAGTGGAATGAAATCCATCGGCGGAATCAATCCCCGCTCCGGATGCTGCCAGCGGATCAGTGCCTCAAGTCCGACGATCCTGCGCGTTGAGAGCTCGACCTCTGGCTGGTAGAAAAGTACAAACTCCCGCCTATCCAGCGCCTGCCGCAGGTCCGATTTACACGGCCAGGTCCCGGCCGCCGGTTTGAGAGGGCGCGCATTCCGCTGGCGGTTTCTGCGCAAAGTCATTCGCATCCTGCGCAATTCCAGCTGACTGGCAACGATGTCGGCAAGGCTCTCAAGCATGCGCAACTCCACCACCGCCATTCCCCGCCGAGGCTGGCACCCAAAGACCGCCAGCACACCCAGAATCTTGCCGTCGCCCGAACGAATTGGAGCACCGGCAAATGAAGCGACCTCAAGCCGTCGAATCATGAGCTTGACGCCGGCAAAGTGTGGATGCATCGACACGTCCGGCACCACGACCGGTCCATCTTCGGCCAGCACCATCTCAAAGACGCTCCGCTCGCGCGGAAGCTCGCGAACTGACTCACCCCAGTAGGATTTGATCCACACGCGGCTTTCGTCGGCGAATTCCAGCAACACGGTGTCGGCTTTGAAATACTCCGCGGTCAGGCGGGTGATCGCGTCAAAGTTTGGCTCCGGGTCCGAGTCCAGAATTCCCGTTGAAGCCAGCGCGGACAGCCGGGCGTCTTCTTCCTGCGAGTCGATCCTGCCGGTCTGCAATTCTGCTTGCGGCATTCCTGCTCCCGACCCCCCGTTGTGCCGTCGCCTGGATTTCTGCCGGCCCGCGGCATTCCTTTTCAATCTTCCTCATACCGCTTGCGACAATCCCAATCGATTCGCCCGCGGTTAACCTCTGAGGGCCGAACCGCTGCGGACGCGCCTCTGGCACGCATTCTGGTTCTGTACTCTACTTATCGGAGCAGCGCCCGGCGACATGAGGTTACGCGCGGCAATTCCCGCGTGTGACCGCTTGTTGTTTCCGCTCTTTGAAATGGTTACTTCTGTGAGGAGGGCTGTCCCGTTTCCGTCCAAAGAAAGGTCAGTTGGTCGGTCGCATCCTGAATCTTCTGTTCCACGCCCACGCCCGCGGAGTGGCCGCCGGACACGCTGTAGTGCAGCAGCACCGGCCGCCCGCTGGATGAGTCCGCCTGCAACAGCGCCGTCATTTTACGCGCGTGCAGCGGATCCACCCGCGTGTCGCTCGCACCGGTAAAGAAAAGCACTGCCGGGTAGGTTGTGCCCTTCTTCACGTTCTGGTACGGCGAATACTTGAGCAAATAAGGAAACTGGTCCTCTTTGTCCGCAGAACCGTACTCGGTCATCCAATGCGCGCCCTGTTCGAACTTTTGGTAGCGCAGCATGTCCAGCAGCGGATAGGCGCAATCCACCGCCGAGAACAGTTCCGGCCTCTGCGTGATCGCCGCGCCCATCAGCAGCCCGCCATTCGATCCGCCATAAATGGCGAAGTGTTCCGGCGAAGTGTACTTCTTGGCGATCAGGTACTCGGCTGCGGCATAGAAATCGTCGAACACATTCTGTTTACTGGAGAACATTCCCTGCTCGTGCCAACGCTCGCCGTACTCGCCGCCGCCGCGCAGATTAGGCAGCGCCAGCCAACCGCCCTCTCGCAGCCACCATGCATAAGAGGGGCTCCATTGGGGAAACATGCTTATGTTAAATCCGCCGTAGGCGGTCATCAGCAACCGCTCCGTCCCGTCCTGCTTCAATCCCTTCTTCCCGGCGATGAACATCGGCACTTTTGTGCCGTCCTTCGATGTATAGAAAACCTGCTTCAGTTCATACTGGCTGGAATCGAAGGGGACTTTAGGCTGCGCAAAGATTTCCCGTTTGCCCGTCAGCGTGTCGAGGCGATAAATCGTAGGCGGCGCGATGAACGATTCAAAGCTATAGAACCCGTACCTGTCTGTGGCTCGCCCAGCGAGGGTGGTCACCAATCCGATGCTGTCGTTCTCGACCTTGCCGGCCTGTTTGCCATCCAGCGAATAGACGTCGGTTTCCGTCGTCACATCGTGCAAACGATTGACATAAATCCTGTCGCCCACGATGTTGAATCCGTCGATCGCGTCCGCCCCCTCCGCCACAACCGTCGTCCACGCATCGGGCATCACACCGGGGTCGGCCTTCAGAATTCTCCAATTGGGCGATTTGTAGTCCGTGCTCACATACCACGCGCCCTTCACATAGTCGGCGGAGAAGCGCGAGTCCACGCCCCAGATCAGAACGTCAAAGAAGGATCCGGCTTTCGTCAGGTCGCGGTAAACAATGTCCACGCGCCTGGCCGGCACGCCGCGGTCGATCTGGATCACGAGATAGCGGTAGTCGTTCGATAAATAAGCCTCCATCAGGTCGCTCGGTCCCAATGCCTCGCCGCGAAACTCCTTCCCGAAGACCAGCGTGTCGTGCGAGACCCTTGCTCCAAATTCGTGCTCGTAGACCAGCGAGCCCTTTTGGTCCATGCGCGAGTAATAAAGCCCTTTTCCGTTCGGCGCAAAGGCAACGCTCAGGTAGATTCCGCTGGGCAACTCGTCTTCGAGCTGCTTGCCTGTCTTCACATTGAAAATGCGCACCGTGCTTTCATCCGCGCCGCCGGCGCGCACGTCGTAGGCCACCAGTGTTCCGTCGCGCGACACGTCCTCCAGGTTAACTGAGGTATTGGGATCGCGGCTAAACTGCGCCGGATCGATGATCCGCTTGTCCTTCTCCGTCCAGCCGTGGCGGACATAGATGGATGCCTGATCCTCGCCGGCCAGCATCTTCTCGAAAAACAGATCGTTCCCGCGTTCGATGGGCACCTTAAAAGTGCTCACATGCTCCAGCGCGTCCATATCGTCCGCGATCTGCGGACGGATGCGCGCCTGTTCCATATAGCGCTGGGTGTAGGCATTTTCGTCATCGATGAATGCTTTCGTCTCGGGGCTGTTGGCATCCTCCAGCCAGCGGTAATTGTCTTGAATTTTTGTCCCAAAATAATCGTCCGTGACCGGAACGGCTTCGACCGCGGGCGGGGGCGGCAGCGTGATTCCGCCGCGCCCATGAATCGCCTGCCCCGGAGCAACTGTCGCCAGCAGAAGAATGACTGGAAGACGAGAGATAATCCGCAAGAATCTCCTCCTGCAACAGAATACCGCCCGGCCTGCCTGTCCGATCCCGGCCGGACATGATCTTCAACCAATCGCCTTTGTCGGAAGCAGGCGTTTCAGCGGAGTGCTATTGCCACTCGGTACCCATGTTGTCATCTGTAATCAGGCGCAATCCATTCAGCCTCTTCAAGAGGCTCGCTCGATCCTCGAGCACGGCATCACGTTCATGGGCCGGGTCCGGACTCGTCGACTCCGACAAGGACGCAATTTGATCCAGCTTGGCGCGGTCGGCTGGACGAGAAAGGTCAAAGACTGGCCGGCCATCAATGCGGTAAGCTGCGAGCGCCGATCTTAGCCGCGCCTTGTCAAAAACAATCGGGGTATCGCTCAAGGCAATGAAATTTGCCACGCGAAGAGCGTAAGGGTAAACCGTCGCACCTGTCAGTTGCACCTCTCCCGAGCCGGTTGTGTTGTAATATTCGACGCCACCAGGTTTCAAATGGCGCCGGATCATCTGGAGAAAATCTACCGAGAGAAGATTCGAAACGTTCGCACGCCAGTTGAAGCTCGTATTCATCAGAATAAAGTCGAACTTGCGATCCGGGTGCGCGGCAAGCCACCTGCGCCCGTCGTCAATGAAAATATGTACCTTCGGGTTATCGAGGAGGCTTGCAACATTCGGCCGCGTCCGAATGAGCGGCAGATAGCCGGGATTGATCTCGACTATCGTCACATCTTCAACCTGTGGATCGTTGGCCAAAATCTGCGCCCACGATCCCGAAGAGAGACCGATGATCAATACGTCTTTGGGGTCGGAATGAAGGCCGGGTATCGCATACGCCCTGAAGATCCCATTCACATCGTTCATCGGGTCGATATTGAAATGCCCGTCGTATACGCCTCCGCCGTAAACCGTCTCGCGCGCATCGACGGCGATCACCCCGCTGCGGTTCTCGATGAGATCGACGAATTTCATTCCGCCGTGAAAGGTGTCCTTCCAGAGTAGGCGCTCATACATTCCCGAAAACAGCATCCCGCGCGCTGAGACGAGAACGACAAACGCGGCCAACGCGGAGAGGAAAGCCATCTTCGAGGGCTTCGGAGTCGCGAGGGACGCCAGAATCGCCGCAATCGCCATCCCCAACCCAAGAAGCAGCAATGAGGTCGCACTCGTCGACCAATAATCCAGAACCACGAAGCCGACCAGAAAGCTTCCCAGTGCCGATCCCACGATGTTGCTCAGATAGAGATAGCTCAGCTTCTTCCCCGCCTGATCCGCGGGGCCAATCGCGGCATGAGACAGGATTGGGAACGACGCGCCTAGCAGCGCCGCCGCGATCGCAACCAGTCCATACAGGTATTGATAAGAAATGTGCGTGGCGGACAGGGAGACAATCGGGCCCACCAAAAATGCTGCGATCGCGCCCAGCGCCACCACCGTTGCCCCGGCTCGCAGCGTCCGTCCCAGATCGTTTCTGAGATTCTTCTTGCACGCATCGTGCACCGCCAGCGCGCCGTAGGCGATGCCGAATAGATAATACGCCAGCAGATTCGCAAAGCACGGAGCGCTGCCGCCGCTGGCATACGAGTAAAGCCGGTACCAGATGATTTCGTAGGCGAGAGCGATGAATCCCGTTGCTGCTGCCAGCAGCATGGCAACTTCGAACCGAATCGTGCTGTGCTGCGCGTCGTCGATTGAGCTGCTTCTCGAGTTGAACCCCCGATCAGTCGCCGTGTCACGAAAGGAGAGCAGAATTGCGGTGCTTCCGACCAGAAGATTCAGGCAGGCCGCTAACCTTACGCACCCTGACTCCCCAAGGATTCGCATGAGAACGATTGCCGCCAGCAGGCAGGCTGTTGCCGAGCCGAAGGTGTTTGCGGAGTAGAGAGAGCCAACCGACTCGCCCACATTCTCAGTACGCCTCACAAGGTGAGCAACCAGCAGCGGAAGCGTGCTGCCCATCAACAATGTGGGAATGAGCAGCAGAAGGAAGGTAATCGCCCCCGTCGCTGCCGTCGAAACTCCTGCAGTGAACTCCGCTGCGCGATGGAAGATCCACAGCGAATAGAAGCCAAAAGTGCCGATCGAGACTTCGATGATTCCGAAGGCCCGGAGTGCGCGAACCCCGCCGGCGGTGGAGAGTCTTCCGCCCGCGAGGCTGCCCAAGCCGAGTCCGAGCATAAAGACGGTCACGATGATCGTGACCGATTCGATATTTACGCCGTAAATTGTAAACAGCGCGCGTTGCCAGACAATTTGATACATCAGCGCCGGGAAACCGGAGACAAAAAAAAGCAGAAAGTATGGCCAGATCTTTTCCCGCTCCCGGGCGACCGGGGGCGATTGCGGCTGGGTAGTCATATTAAGTCCCCGATTATAGCAGTGGCGTGAAATCCCAGTAGAATCGACAGAAGTGGCCACCCCGCCCTCAGACCGTGATCCGCTGCGGCTGGACTTCGCCGCCGAGGTCGAAACTCAGCCCTCGCCGCCCCCCTGGTGGGCGCGCGTGCGCAGCCTCCTGCATCCCTCCCACGCGCACAGTATCTTCTCCGCCACCGTCGTGCTTATGGTGTCCACTGTCCTGTCGCGCATCATCGGCCTGGTGCGCGTCAAATATATCGTCTGGCTCTTCGGTCGAGGCATGGAAGCCGATGCTCTCAATGCCGCATTCGTCCTGCCCGACATGATCTCCTACTTCCTCGTCGGCGGCGCGGCCTCCATCACGTTCGTCACCATCCTCACACGGTATCGCGAACAAGGACGCGACGCCGAAGGCGAGCGCTCGCTCTCCGTCATCCTCACCACCATGTATCTGGTGCTGGGCGCGGCCATCGTCCTCGCCGAAATCTTCGCCCCCTGGTATGTGCGCTGGTGGTTCAATGGCTTCGACCCAAACAAGGCCGCGATCTGCGTGTTGCTCACGCGCATTCTGCTTCCCGCGCAGTTGTGCTTTTTTGCCGGCGGCGTCTTCGGCGCCGTGCTGCTGGTACGCAAGCAGTTCAACGTACAGGCCGTGGCGCCGCTCATCTACGGTCTCGGCACCATCGTCGGCGGCCTGCTGCTCGTCAATAAGATGGGCGTTTCATCGCTGGCCATCGGCACCGTGGGCGGAGCCGTGCTGGGTCCCTTTCTCCTCAACTGGTTCTTTGCGCACCGCGCCGGCACGCGGTATCACTTTGTTCTCGACTGGCACGACCTGGGCCTGCGCGAATGGGTGCGCCTTTCGTTGCCGCTCATGGCTGGCGTCTCTCTGGTCACCGCCGACAACTGGATCATCGCTCACTTCGCCTCCAGCATCGGCGGCGCTGTTTCGCTGATGAGCTACGCCAAGCAGGTCTTCACCGCGCCCATGTCCGTGCTGGCCCAGGCCGCCGGCGCCGCCTCCATGCCCTTCTTCGCCAGCCTGTGGACGCGCGATCGCCGCTACGAGTTCGCCACCAGCGTCGCGGACTCTGTCTCTCGCGTGGCCTCGCTCGGCCTTCTCGCCGCTTCCTTCATGGTGGCGCTGGGTTGGCCGGCCATCGATCTGGTCTTCACCGGCGGCCGATTCTCGCCAGAAGACTCTCGTCTCTGCTCCGCCTACTTCGCCGTCTTTTCGGTCTCGTTGTTCCTCTGGTCGGCCCAGGCTATCTACTCGCGCGCCTTCTTCGCAGCCGGAAACACCTTCGTGCCCATGGTCGCCAGCACCATCGTGACCGTCGTCTCTCTGCCGATCTACGATTTACTGTTCCACTGGCGGGGCGCCTTGGGCCTGGCGCTCGCCTCAGACATCGGCATCGCGCTGCAAACGCTCACCATTGCCTTGCTGCTGCACAAGCGCCGCATGGTCTCACTTGCTAGCCTCGACTACGCCGAGATGGGCCGTTGTCTGCTGGGTTCTTGTGCGGGCGGCGCTGGCGCCGGATTCGTTGCCTGGGCACTGGCCGCGCTCTTCCACCACACGCCGCGCATGGCCCAGCTGCACCACGGTCGATCCATCGCCGACGCAGCAATCCTTTTCGCCGGCAGCGCGGTCTGGATCGTCATGACGATGTGGGTTCTCGATCTGTCCGGCTCGGCGCTGCCGCGGATCGCCATGCGCCGCATCCGGCTCGGCTGAAATCTCGCCGCGTCCAGCCCTGCGCGGACTGAGCAAGACGGACCTGCGCTTCCGCACGCGTCAAGAAACACAAGCGCCCCCGTGACGCGGAAGCGCTTGTGCCTGATGCGAGCATTTTGGACTGCGCGGACAACTCCCGCTCTACGCCTGGCTGTGCGCCTCTTGAATGGACGGCG
This sequence comes from Occallatibacter sp., assembly GCA_049512795.1. Taxonomy (GTDB): domain Bacteria; phylum Acidobacteriota; class Terriglobia; order Terriglobales; family Acidobacteriaceae; genus Telmatobacter. The sequence continues at coordinate 1,200 of JBEKWT010000009.1, read as the reverse complement.
CTGGGCCGGGAACTGCAACCGGTCCCGAAGTCCCAGTGGCCTGCAACGGTTTGGCATCGGGCTTGCGAATGTCGATGCCGCCCTTGAAGAACGCGCCGTCTTCAATGCTGATGCGCGCCGCCGAAACGTCGCCGTGCAGCGAACCTTCCGCGCGAATGTCCACACGGTCGGTGGCGGAGACGTTGCCGCGCACCTTGCCCAGCACCACCACTTCGCGCGCGGTGATGTTGGCCGACACCTGGCCGTTACGCCCGATGGTCACGCGGTTGCCCGGGAGGGTGATCGCGCCCTCCACCTTGCCGTCGATATATAAAGACTCGGAACCACTAATCTCGCCTTTGATGAACAGGCCTTTGCCGAGCGTAGCTTGATCCGCGGCTCCGGCCTGCAGACGGGCGGGGGTTTCAGGTGCAATCGCGGGAGGCGCAGTGCGCGGCGGCTCCGGCGTAGGGGTTGGGGAGGTCGATCCAGTCTGGCTTGGTTTCCACATAGCGCTCAAGGGTTTCTTCCTTTTCTGTCCGCTTCAGGACCGGGGATTCCAAGGCAAGGCCAAAGGCTCGCACCCAAAAAATGTAAATCCGCTCGCCGTTGCAGCACTTGCCGCGGCCATCTCCTCGGCTGCCTGTGATCGGTCGAGTCAATCTTCAGGCTCCGCCAGGACAACGCGCTTCCGGCTCCGCCAGGACCACGCGTACCCCCCATTCTACGGCATGTCTATGTTTTCTGTGCACTCACTCCCCGCCTAAAGTACCCAGCCTTTCAACTTGCCTTAATCTTGGCGTATGACCGATCGCGAGTTGCTCGCCCGGATCGCCGCCTCGGCCGGGCAAAAGGCCGGATACAAGCAGTTGGTCCGCGAACTCTCGCTCGGAGGCGGTCGCGAGCGCCGTCTTCTCCTCGAGCACCTCGCCCGGCTCACGGTGGCAGGCAGGCTCGTCCAGCTTGATCGCGAGCACTGGGGCCTTCCCCGGGCTGCGTCCCGGGCCGCGGCTCACGAGAATCTAGTCGCCGGCCGCCTCGATCTGCACCGCGACGGCTACGGCTTCGTCCGCCCCAACCGCAAATCCTCCCCAGCAGACTCGAAGACTCCTCCCGCGGCGCAGGACGTTTTCATTCCGCCCAGCGAGATCAATGCCGCCATGCAGGGCGACCAGGTTCTGGTCGAGGTCGAGCCTCCCAAAGCCGACGGTCGCCAGCAGG
>JBEKWT010000008.1:0-26321 GCA_049512795.1 Occallatibacter sp. | reverse complement strand
TCCACCTGGGTCGCCGGCTTTGTCGTCGCCATTCCATCCGGCCTCTTCGACATCGGCACTCTTGCCGACCTCTCCAACATTGGAACCCTCTTCGCCTTCGTCCTCGTTTCCCTCGGCGTCATCGTCCTCCGCTTCCGCGATCCCCACCGCCGCCGCGGATTCGTCGTCCCCTTCGGTCCCATTATTCCCGCGCTCAGCGTCATCTTTTGCTTCCTGCTCATGGCCGGGCTGCCCATCATCACCTGGTATCGCTTCCTCATCTGGCTGGTCATCGGTCTCTTCATCTACTTCCTCTATAGCCGTCATCGCTCCGAATTCGCACCAAAGAATCAGAACCAATCGTTGTTATCCTGAGCATTCGGAGCTGCATCGTTTTGGAAATGTCATCCTGAGCGACCGGAGCGCAGCGGAGGGAGTCGAAGGACCTGCGGTTGCTTTTGATTTCCGGGTCCGGCAAAAATACAAATCGCCCAATCTCTGACTGTATCGATCTTGACTCAGCCCGCGTAGCGGACAAAAGAGGATAGCCCCAGGCGTAAGCCTGGGGATAGAGTCCACACAGGAAGCCCAGCCTGCTTAAGCGGGCGGAAGAACAATAACTTGGAGCCCGAATTTGGCTGGAACACCCCGCTCACAAGAGCTAACCTCGGCGCATAGCGCATCGAAGAATAGAGGAATCTAGTCCGAGATGAAAACCTGGCAAAAAGCCCTCGTTATGACCCTCGCCACCCTCGCCATCGGCGGCATCTATCTCTTCTCTGTCTTCGAGCACCGCAGCAACCCCGGAGTCCTCCCGCAAACTGCCCCCGATCAGAACCTCACGCCCGACGATGTCGCCATCGTGCGCATGAAGTTCATGACCTCCTTCGACGATGCCCTCAAATTGGAGGGCACAAGCGTTTGGATGAAGAACGGCTACACCATGCCCTACTTCCCCTACCAAGCCGGCCATATCGTCTTCAACAAACGCATGGGCGTCATTCCATCGGCTCAGCAGCTCGACATCAAGAAAGTCATCAAAGCCGCGCCGCCGGCTCAGGTTGACGACGGCATCTCCCACGGCACTCGGCAAGCCCTCGCCATCTTCTCGCTGCCCCACAGTTCAAACCTCTATGCCACAGTCATCGGCGCATTCGATGGCGACCAGGAACAGTATTTCTGCGACGTCCTTTTCTATTACGACGACCCGCACAAGATCTACGACAACTGGCCGCCAAACGTCTGGGCCGCCATTGACGCGCATCAGGTCATGGCCGGCATGAGCGAGCTTCAAACCCAAATGTCCATCGGCCACAATCAGCAGGTCGACAGCACAAGCGAAGGCAATCGCACCATCACCTACGATCAAGCCGGCAAAAAATGGACCGTTACCTTCGTCGGCGACAAGGCCACCACCATTCAGAGTCAGTAGCAGACACGCTAAACTGAAGCTGTGACGGAAATCCAGGAATTCATCCAAGGCCTGCCCAAGGCCGAGCTGCATCTGCATCTCGAAGGCACCATCGCGCCCGCTACTCTGGTCGAGCTAAGCGCCCGCCACGACACGTATCCCCTCACGGAACACGAAGCTGAAGCGCTCTACAAGTTCACTGATTTCACCGAATTTATTGAGTCTTTCAAGGCCGTCACCCGCCGCCTGCGTGACCCAGAAGACTACGAAATAGCCGCCTGGCGCATGATGCAGCAACTCGCCGCCCAGGGCGTCGTCCACGCCGAGGTCTTCATATCCGTCGGCGTCATCTATATGTGGCGCAACTTCGATCCCCGCTGCTTCGAGCCCATCTTCGCCGCTCTCGAACGCGCCCGCGAACGCGCCGTCCACGAGCTCGGCCTCTCCCTCTACTGGATCTTCGACGCCGTCCGCCACTTCACCGTCGAAGAAGCTGACCGCGTCTTTCGCAAGGCCGCCGAGTTGCGCGAACTCTACCCCTCCATCGTCGCCATCGGTCTTGGAGGCGACGAACGCCATGCAGGTTCGGCCCCATTCCGCCACCTCTACGCCCGCGCCCGCGACGCCGGTCTTCGCCTCACCAACCACGCCGGCGAAACCACCGGCCCCGAGGCCATCTGGGAAGCGCTCGACATCGGCTCCGAACGCATCGGCCACGCCGTATCCGCCATTCGCGACGACACTCTACTCCAAGACCTGAAAGTCCGGAGGACAGCCCTCGAGCTCAACCCTACGTCCAATGTTCGCACCGGCGTCTGCCCTTCCTTCGCCGCCCATCCCCTCCGCCGCTACTTCGATCTCGGCCTCCTCGTCACCATCAACTCCGACGATCCCGCTTTCTTCGGCTCCGATCTCGCCAACGAGTTCCTCCTCGCCCATACCCAGCAGGGATTCACCCGCGACGAACTCCGTCAATTAGCCGTGAATTCTATCCGCGCCAGTTTCCTTCCCGAAACAGAAAAAGCCTCATTTCTGGCCCAAATTAACACTTTCGCGTAGATTACTTCTGTGTTTTCCGCGCGTCTCCCCTTCCAGAGTCCCACCCCATCTGCGTTATCATGTTTGCATAGGAGGCTGTGCTCGATGTCCGCCGATCCTAAACCCGAATTCCTAATTCCAGAATCCACCGAACCAGAAGAAAAGACCGGATCGACCGCTCTCCGTGTCATTACTTGGTTCTCCGTAGGAATTGCCGTTGCCGCAGTCGGCATCTATATCGGCGCAGAGCTCCGTAACCGCTACAGATTCAAGAAGCGCACGCCCTACGACTTTTACTCGAACGCAGGCTCGCAGCAGGCCAGTGAATTCGGCGTCGGCATCTAGCGCCGGAAGCCTTCTTCGTTCGACAGCCTGCCGCCCTCGGGCGGCATGTTTGCGTCTGCGGTCCATCGCACTGTAGCTTCAGGTCTTTGAATTTCACATAAAAAGTAAAGCAGGTAGCCTGAGCGGAGTAGCTCTCAATCGGAAACTGACCCTCCTCACCGTGGCGATCGGAAAAGCTGCTTCGAAAAGGCACGAAGTGCTAAGGAACGCCTTTACTCTTCGTAACAACTGGGAAAGCTGCCTCGAAGCGTCTTCCCAATATCCTGCATACGCTCCACCCATTCAATACGCAAGTCCCTCAGTCCCTCGCTCCCTTGGCCCCTTGTTCCCTTGTTCCCTTGGTCCCTTTCTTTCTCACTTCGTCCCGATCAGCCTGATCCGCGCCGTGAATGCCCGCCCCTGTGTCTCGCTGAAGGTTCCATACTCCGGCGAGTCCACTACATTATTCACCACCGCTGGATTCCCGCTGTCCGTCGCATTTTCCATCACGCCGCGCAATCCCCAATATTGGCCGCGAAAATGAAATTTCCACTCGAGGCCGGGTGTGAAATTCACAAACTCCGGAAATCTCTGCCCTCCCGCTGCGCCAATCACCTGTTGTGCCGCATTCACCGCCGTGTACGGAAAGCCCGCATGTTCGTCGAGCAGGTAAACAAAGTCCCAGCGCTTCCTTAGTTTTGCAATCGGAATCGGAAGCCATCCCCAGGAAATCACCCGGTTCGGCACATCCCACGGCAGCGGCCCGCTCTGCTGCATCCCCAGCGGCGATGGTGTGGGCAAATAATCCAGTGCGGCATTGGTCCGCGCCGACGAGTGTGTGTACGACACATACAAGGTGTACCCATTCTTGAAATCCTTTCGCGCATCGAACTCCTCTGAACTGTAATGATCCTCCCGTCCGTTCGTCAGCAGATAATTCCCTGCGAGCGCCGCCGCCCCGTTTTGATTCGCGAATGTGAAAACGTCCGTCGTTCGCTTCTCCAGAAAGTTCGCCCCCGCATAAATCGCCCACGGCAGCTTCCGCTCCACGCCCACGCTCCAGTTCAACGCCCGCGGTGCATGCAGCGAACCATCCTCAGCAATAAACTCCGTCTCCTCCGCCGGCCCCGTCGGCGTCATCCCGTCCGCCTCGTAATACGTGTCATACCGAACGCCCGCGTGCGTCTGCGCCAGGTATTCCAATTGAGTGTGCTCGTAATAGAGCCCGATGCCCGCCGAAATCTTCGTCGCATCCTTATCTCCCGGCGCAAACACCGCCGCCAACCGCGGCGCAGCCAGCGGCCGCCGCACGATCTCGTCCCAATCGAATCGCAGCCCTGGTTCCAACAGCCATCCCTTCGCCGGCTGCCACCGATCCTGCACGTACGCGCCAAACTCGCCGTTGTGCATCGTGAATGCCGGAGCCGCCGTGAACACGCTCTGCCGCTCCAGCGTTCCATCCACGCCAGGAGCCGGGCTCTCGCCCAGATAACTTACCGTCGTCCGCGTCTGCCTCTGATCATATGCAATGTGGTCCACGTCCAGTCCCGCCTTTAAATCGTGTCGCCCCATCAACTGCCACGGCGGCAGGTACAACGCCGCAGTTCCCTCCAGCCTTTGCGATCGCCCGCTCAGATTCTCGAAATAACTGCCCTCCGTCTGCTCCGGCGTGTATTCGTACGGCGCGCTCCCGTGCGGCTCGTACCCGTCGCGTATGCTCACAAATCCCACTCCCAAATCGAGCAGCGCGCCCTTGCCAAAGCTCTGCTGGTCCCGCACATACGGCATCCATGCAATCGTGTTGCGCTTCACTGTGCTCGGCTGCGGCGTAAACGACGAGATTCCGTCATACGGCGAGTGATAGTTGTTGTAGAGCAGCCCCGCCGTCACGATGTTCGCTTGAGTCACATTCGCCTGCACCTTCGCCAGGTTGCTCCCGCGAAGCAGCAAATCGGTATTGGCGTTCGCCGGCAGCTCGGAGACGTAGATGTTGTCCACCTCCATTTCCACGCCGTCGTACCACCACGCGCGATCTCGCTTCAGCGGCCCGCTGAACGTGAATCGCGGAACGAACTGGTCGAATCGGATTCCATTCAGGTCGCGAAACGATGGAATGAAATTCGTCGCATTGAAGCGGAACTTGTTGTCACCCATCCCCGTGTAAAACGCGATCACGCCGCCCGTCGCCCGCCCGAATTCCACCGGATACCGCGTCGTCTCCGCGTCAATCGTTCGCACCGCGTCCGCGCTCACCCGCAGGCTCAGCGTCCCGCCCAGCGGCGAGCGCATATCGAATCCATCCATCGTGTCCAGCGTCTCCCACGTCTCCGATCCGGCCACGTGAATCTGTCCGGTCGCATCCGGCACCACGCCAGGATTGAACGGCAGCAAATTGCGGATGTCGTGCGACGTTGGATAGGGAATGTTCACGATCTCCGGCGTATTCATCGTGCTCTGGTCTCCAACCTGCTGTATATCGATCCCCGGCGCCGACGCCGTCACATTCACCTGCTCGCGCACAATCTGCTCGTGCTCGAGCGCCACCTTCACGCTGCTTTGGTTTGGATCAATGCCGCTCTCGTCGGCTTTATAAAATCCGGCCTTTTCGACGGCGATCTCGTACGGCTCCCGTTGCCGCAGCGTGTACCTGCAGTTCCCCGCGTAATCCGTCCACAATTGCGCCGGCTCCGTTCCCGGCTCGACAATTGTCACCCGCGCGCCCGCAACCGCTGCGCCGTTCTCGTCTGCCACGGAGATCGTGACAGGCGAATTTGCAGCCTCGGGCTGGCCACCCGCGATTGCCGCTCCGAGCAACAAAAGCAATCCCGCCCAGGCCTTCCCGGTGCGTCCAAAATGCACAAATCCAGCCCCGATTCCGCTCAAAATCATCCGCCTCGCCGCAAGTATACGGCTGAGGGCCCGAGACATTGGAGGAAGCTGGCTCGAATCGATCAATCGTTATCCATGAAGCATCTGCCCTGCGCTATGACCGATTCGGAGCATCCTTAATCCATTCCAGAACACCCGAGCAATCCGCGATCATTTCGAGTAAATTTGAATCATGTCGAGCCAGCTTACGGTTTCCGTCGTGATTCCTGTCTATCGCGCTGAGCAAACGCTGGTCGATCTGTACCGCCAGCTTTCCGATGCCATGTCGAAGCTGACGCCGGTCTTTGAGATCATCTTCGTCGAAGATGGGGGCGGCGATGGTTCCTGGCCGATCATTGAAAGCCTGGCACGCACCGACCACCGGGTGCGCGGCATCCGCATGAGCCGGAATTACGGGCAGCACAATGCGATCCTTTGCGGCATCCGGGCGGCAGAATACGGCACTATCCTTACCATGGACGACGATTTGCAGCATCCCGTCAGCGAGATCGCACCGATGCTCGCGGCGCTGAGGCCTGAGTACGATGTCGTCTATGGCGCGCCGCAAGAGGAACAGCATGGCCTCCTGCGCGATCTCGCTTCGCGCCTGACAAAGATCGCGCTTGCCAGCACCATGGGCGCCGAGACCGCCCGCAACGTGAGCGCCTTCCGCGTTTTCCGTACGCGCCTGCGCGAAGGCTTCCAGGATTATCGCAATCCCTCCGTGTCGATCGACGTGCTGCTGACCTGGACCACCTCGCGTTTTACCGCCATCAAGGTTCGCCATGTACCGCGCGCTAAGGGCCAATCGGGTTACACTCCAGGCAAACTCATCCGGCACGCGGCCAACCTGATGACGGGCTTCAGTACGCTACCCCTCCAGATCGCCAGCGTAGTCGGCTTTGTCTTCGTCTTGTTCGGCTTTTCTGTGCTGGCGTTTGTCTTGGCCAACTACGTGATCCGCGGCGCGGCGGTGCCGGGATTCACTTTCCTGGCTTCGGTGATTTCTATTTTCTCGGGAGCCCAGCTTTTCGCTCTCGGGATTTTCGGCGAATACCTCGCCCGCATGCATTTCCGCAGCATGGACCGCCCGCCGTACGTGATCGGTGAGATAGCCGCTTTGTCCGAGTCGGACAAAATCGTCACAGATTCTGTTTCGCGTCCCATTCAGGAGAACGAAATTGTTTAATGATGTCGAAAAGCAAACGGTGGGTTAGCACTGAACTTGACTCATCCCTTGGCGCCCTGGGACATGTCCGCGAAAGGTCAGCCGCATGAAGTTCCACATCCCATTCAACAAACCATGCATCGTCGGCTCCGAACTTATCTATGTTGGCCAAGCCGTTGCAGACGGTCACGCTAGCGGCGATGGTCCGTTCACCCGGCGTGCGCAGAAGCTGATGGAGGAGCGCTTCGGCGCGCGGCGCATTCTGCTCACGACTTCCTGCACTGCAGCGCTGGAGATGGCCGCGCTGCTTTGCGACTTCGGTCCAGGCGACGAGGTGATTCTTCCCTCCTTTACCTTCGTCTCTACCGCCAACGCGGTTGTGCTGCGAGGCGCCACTCCGGTGTTCGTCGATATCCGGCCGGACACGCTGAATATCGACGAGCGACTGATCGAAGCTGCGATCACGCCTCGTACCCGGGCCATCTTCCCGGTCCATTACGCCGGTATCGGCTGCGAGATGGACGAGATCATGGCGATCGCCCGGCGTCATAATCTGCTCGTCGTCGAGGATGCGGCACAGGGCGTCTTCGCCAAATACAAAGGCCGGTGGCTCGGCACCATCGGCCAAATGGGCTGCTACAGCTTTCACGAAACCAAGAACTTCTCGTGCGGAGAAGGCGGAGCGCTGATAATCAACGACCCCGCGCTGGAGAAGCGCGCTGAGATCCTGCGCGACAAGGGCACCAACCGCAGCCAGTTTCTGCGTGGGCAGGTGGACAAATACACTTGGGTGGATATCGGCTCGTCCTACGTCCCATCCGACATGCTGGCCGCATTCCTGCTCGGTCAGCTCGAAAACATGGAGAAGATTACCGCCCGGCGCGAAGAAATCTTCAAGCTCTATGACAGCATCCTGGCCCCCCTGGTTGAGAGCGGCCTCATACGCACCCCCTTTACGCCTCAGCACTGCATCGCGAATTACCATATGTTTTACTTGCTTGCCGCGAACCTCGCGGAGCGATCAGCTCTAATCGAGCATCTGCGCCAGGCCGACATCCTCGCGGTCTTTCACTATGTGCCGCTCCATTCCTCGCCCTTCGCCAAATCTCTCGGGCTGCCGCAGGTGGACCTTCCAGTAACTGACGATACGAGCAGCAGGCTGCTCCGGCTGCCCGTGTACTATGATTTGAGCGATCGGGATGTGACTGAAGTTGCCGAGGCTGTTCTCGGCTTCTACAAGAGCAGGAGGACTGCAAATTGATCGAGTCGAATCAGGCGTCATCGTTCCTTTAGGTCCGTCTTCATAGGGTAGGGAGCTTTCTTTGACGTTCTCGGATGGAGGGTGCTAATTCTTGTTCGAGTGAGTGTCTTTCGGCCTGAGTACGACGATCTCTCCGCGGCATCGCCAGAGTGGGGCAAGATAGCCTTGCTTCCGTGGGATGAAGAGATTTTCGGCTTCCCGGTAGCCGATTTCCAACTCGGACCGAACCCGCCCCAAATCCAGGATCTCCCTTCATTCATCAATGCCCTTGAAGATTTCAGTGCCAGGACAAACGCTCAGTTGGTTTCAACGCACGTGCAGGGCGACGACACGTCTGCGATTGCCCGGCTTGTGAAGGCAGGTTTCTCTCCTGTCGAATTCAGCCTGGTGGCTTCGCTTTCCAAGCTCCAGTCCGCAACGCTGCCAGCCACCCGGGTCGCGCTCAGGAAGGCCCTTCCTGAGGACCATTCGTCGCTCGGTGCGATAGCCGGAACAGCTTTTCACTTCGGCAGGTATCATACCGATCCACAATTCCCGCGTGAGCTTGCGAATGCCCGCTATGTCCATTGGATCGGCAACGCTCTCAGCGGCTCGAACCCGGACGATTATGTTTTTGTGCTTGGACAGCCTGGCGCTGTCATCGGGTTTATGAATGTTGTTGTCAATGACGGCCGCTCTGACTTCCGTCTTGCTGCAATAGACCCCGTCAGGGGCACGAGTTCACCCGGCGCTGGATTCTTGCTTTACGCTGAGTCCATTCGAGCAGCCCTGGAACTTGGAGCGAGGTCTGCTATAACCAAGATTGCCTCCGCGAACACACAAGTCCTGAACATCTATTCCATGCTTGGCTTTCGGTTCTCCAAGCCGGAAGTAGTCCTTCACTGGCACGCGCAGACTTCGTTGAATCTCTTAGCGTGAGTCACTCCCGCTTCACGGGTGCAAAATACCGAGCAGACGAATCGCTCAATGGGTTTAACCGAATTGATCGTGCTGACGACGCGAGGGCGCCTATGGATCCATCAGACAAGTTGAGAAGTTGCTTTATCGAGACATTCGAACTGGCGCCAGACGTCGATGTAGAGGCCCTCCATTACCAGGGCATTGACGGCTGGGATTCAGTCGGGCACATGAAGTTGATTGCGGCGCTCGAAACCACCTTCGACATTATCATTGACACTCAGGATGTGCTTGATATGAATAGCTTTAACATGGCTAAGGAAATTTTGAGGAAACATGACGTCAGCATCTGACACACCCTGCCCGGTCTGCTTGATAACCGGTGCCACCCGCGGCATCGGTTTCGCGACCGCGGAAGTCTTTGCCAAACGTGGCTACGCCATAGTGGTCAACGGGCATCAGGATTCGACCGCGGTGGAGCGCGTCGCGGAGGACATCGCGAGCCGATTCGGGGTGCCCACTCTGGGCGTCACCGCCGACGCGGGAGACCCGGAATCAGTGCAGGCCTGTCATCGAGCCGTGTTTTCAAAATTCAAGCGATTGGACGTTTTGGTCAACAACGCCGGCATCCTGGGCGACGGGCTGATCGGAATGATCGGCGTCAACCAAGTCGACCGTGTGTTGGCGGTGAACGTCCGAGGCGCCCTGTTGCACCTGCAATCGGCAGCACGGCTGATGGAGCGGCGCAAGACTGGCGCGATCGTCAACGTTACCTCAATCATGGGGATCTGCGGCGCGGCAGGTGCGACGCTTTACGCCGCATCAAAGGCTGCCATCGTGGGCATGACACTTTCCGCAGCGAAGGAATTAGGACGGAAAGGTATCCGCGTCAATGCCGTAGCCCCCGGCATGATTACGACAGAAATGCTTGCCGGCTTGACAGCGGAAATTCGTTCGCAACGCCTGTCAGCCATTCCCCTCGGTCATTTCGGCGCACCGATCGAGGTGGCTGAGGTGATCGCTTTTCTTGCCTCGCCACAAGCTTCCTATATAAACGGTCAGATCCTCGGCATTGACGGCGGAATGACAATATGGTGATTTTCAACCTGGACAGCCGCGGCGCGCAGCCCGCCCTGCTGGATGACGCGGCTGGTCAATGGCTCACTTACAGCCTGCTTTCACAACGCGTCTGTGAAGGGGCTGAAAACATCCACGCTCTTGGCGAAAAACCTCTGGTCTTTCTTTTTGCGGAAAACAACATCGCGGCAGCGACCCTCTATCTCGCAGCCTTGCAAGCCAACGCCGTCATAGCTCTATTTCCCGCGGGCCTTGCGGGTGAACGCATTGCCCATCTGCTGGAGATTTATCGCCCCCTGGCCGTTTTCGGCGCCGGGGTTCCCGGCGGTTATGAAGCCTGGGACAAGCTGCCCCTGCCCGGCGCGGTACTGCGTAGCCGGTTTCATGCCGATCTGCACCCGGACCTTGCCCTCCTGCTGCCGACCTCGGGCAGTACTGGAAGTTCCAAGCTGGTACGGCTGAGCCGATCCGCCGTCGAGGCAAATGCCGCGTCGATTACTCAATCCTTGTCGATCGGTTCCGAACAGCGTGCGGGCTTGAATTTGCCGATGTCTTATTCCTACGGCCTGTCGGTCTTGAACAGTCATCTGCTCGCGGGTGCTTCCGTGCTCCTTTCTCGCGAAGGAGTGCTCAGTCGGGCTTGGTGGAGCCGTTTGGCGGAGCATGGCGTCTCTTCGATGCCTGGCGTGCCAATGGTCTACGAAATGCTCGCACGGCTCGATTTCAAGACGCTCGCCCCGTCAACACTGCAAACGCTCACGCAGGCGGGAGGCGCCCTGAGCCTGCCGCTGGTTCGGCGATTTCATGAGATCATGGCTGCACGCAATGGGAAGCTGTTTATCATGTACGGCCAAACCGAGGCCACGGCACGAATATCGATTCTGGATCACGACGACCTCACTGCCCGGCCTGGCTCCGTCGGACGTGCAATACCCCGTGGCAACATCTCCATCCGAGCGGTCGATGGTGTGGCGTCGGCCGGCGAGATCGTCTATCGGGGCCCCAATGTCATGCTGGGCTATGCTGACACAATCGAGGACTTGGCCCTCGGCGACCAATTGCACGGCTCTTTGGCCACGGGCGATCTGGGCGTGATCGACGCGGATGGCTATCTGACGATCACCGGACGGCTCAAGCGCATCGTCAAGATTGCCGGCCTGCGTGTCAACTTGGATGAGATTGAAGCCGAGGCGCGTCGCATCTGCCCGGCAGTTGCAGTGGAACGATCGAATGGCCTCGTTGTATTTGCCGAAACAGGGTCCGAGGCAGACGTCGCAGAGCTGCGCCGTAAACTGCATGAGTCGGCGTTGCTGCCGCCCACCCTGGTGAAGGTGAGGACGATTGCCAAATTGCCGACCATGCCGAACGGTAAGATCGATCTTCAGGCCTTGAAGGACGACCTATGAGCAAGCAGCTCGACTTGCCGATTTATGGTCTCACGCAGCGCGAAAAAGAGAGGACGTTGCTGCCTGAGCTGGCACAGTTAACCCGCCGTCATCGGACCGCCTGCCCCATGTACGCCCGTATCCTTGACGCCTTGGGAACCGGCGATGAATTCGGTTCAATCGAGGACATCCCGTTCTTGCCCGTTAGCCTGTTCAAGACGCATCGGTTGTTAAGTGTGCCCGAAGAAGAAATCTTCAAGGTGCTCACTAGCAGCGGCACCTCCGGGCAAGTGGTCAGCCGCGTTTTCCTCGATAAGGAAACGGCGAATCTCCAGACCCGCGCGCTGGTCCAGATCATGTCGAAGATGCTGGGACCCGCAAGGTTGCCGATGATCCTTGTTGATTCCGCTTCGGTCTTGGGCGATCGTAATGTATTCAGCGCTCGCGCCGCGGGCATTAAGGGGATGATGACCTTTGGACGGGACCACTTCTTCGCCCTCACTGAAGATATGAGTCTCGACGTTGATGGGTTGAAGAAATTTCTTGCTGTCCATGCAAGCCGGCGCGTCCTGCTATTCGGTTTCACGTTCATGGTGTGGAAACATTTTGCGCCGGCGGTTGAGGCGGCCGGTCTACGGCTGAACGATGCAACACTGATCCATTCCGGTGGCTGGAAAAAACTAACCGATGAAGCAGTGGACAACATAACTTTCAAGCGCCGAATAAGCGAGATGACTGGTATCTCCACAATCCGGGATTTCTACGGTATGGCCGAACAGGTTGGGAGCGTTTTTGTTGAAGGCGACGATGGCTTGCTGCATCCCCCTGCCTTCGCCGACGTCATCATTCGTGATCCCGTCTCGCTCGCTCCCCTGCCTCCAGGACAGGTGGGCGTGGCCCAGGTGATCAGCGTGCTGCCTCAGTCTTATCCTGGTCATTCCTTGTTGACAGAAGATCAGGCTGTCGTTCACTCGGTTGATGGCACTGGCACGGAGTTTCGCGGCAAGGCTTTCTCTGTGCTTGGGAGAGTCCCCAACAGTGAATTGCGGGGTTGCAGCGATACCTACGCCGCCGGGAGGGGGCTATGATCGAGCGGTTGAGTGACGCCGCGGATGCCGGGGCACTTGCACGGCGCATGGCTGCCGCCCCTTCACCATTCCCGTTCTCAGAGGAACTGCAGGCGTTCACGAGCGAGTTGTCGGGCGTCATCCTCAGTGATCGCCGCTCAAGACCTTTGCCGGAGGTTGTTGCCCTCGGCTATTGGCTGCGCCCCGCCTCTATACGGGCGCTTGCTGATCGCTTCGCCGGATTGGACTCAAGTAGCGCGGTGCGCGTGCCAGTCGGGCTCGCCCTGCACATACCTCCAGCCAATGTCGATCCTATCTTTGCTTACTCCTGGATCATGTCTCTCCTGTGCGGCAACTGCAATATCGTCAGAACACCATCCCGCCGGGGCTCGGTCGCCGAATTGCTGTTGACACAGATCGATCAGGTGCTGCCGCATTACTCCCGGATTGCCTCCACCACCGCTTTCGTTGAATACGGTCACGAAGATTCAATCACAGAGGCTCTGTCGGCTCAGGCAGCCTTGCGGGTCATCTGGGGTGGCGACGAAACGGTTCGCCACATCCGGGCCTTGCAGTTGCCCGCACGCGCCAAGGAAGTGGTATTCGGCGATCGGTATTCGTTTGCGGTGATCGCGGCGCCTTCTTTCCTCGCCTTGGACGATGACGCGGCGACGGGGTTGATGGACCGGTTTTATCTTGACGTCTTCTTGTTTAACCAAATGGCTTGCTCTTCGGTTCGGTTGCTGGCGTGGTGCGGCACTTCTGAGGACACCCATAAGGCGGCGGAGCGTGCAATTCCAATGCTGCGGCAGGCGATTGAGCGGCGGCAATTCTCGCTGGAAGCAGCTGACGCACTTTCGAAATATGGAGCATGCCTGCGCCTGGCCCTGGAGCTGCCCGTTGCGGGCATCGACTGGGGCGAGGGGCGCTTGGCCGTGGTCGATCTCAAGGAAGGCGAACCCTTGAATTGGCCAACGGAGCCGTTAGTGGGAGGGGGGCTTCTGCTGCAAGCCCACGTCGACGAGTTGGCTTCATTGACACCAATCATCGACTCGCGCACCCAGACCCTGGCCCAATTCGGATTCGAGGTCGAACAACTGGCGCAATTCGTGCGGATGCTCAATGGAAGAGGCGTCGACCGTATCGTTCCGCTCGGATCGGCGATGAATTTCGCGCCCATTTGGGATGGATACGATTTGCTGTGCGAGTTCACCCGTTTGGTAACAATCGGCTAAGCTCAGCCTTTGGCGGATGCGCGAGTTTCACACAAGGAGCACCCTATAGTTCCCGAGTTCGATCTCGCATCCCTCGCGCCGGCCCTGGAGCAGCGCGAGCCCGGGCTTTGGTTCGCCAGGCAAAAGCAGGAGCCGATATCCTATCCAGCGCACGGCAATGCCGCGTGCCTTGCGGTTGAGGATCGCTCGTTCTGGTTCAGGCACCGCAATTCCGTGATTGTCGAGTTCGTCAGCCGCTTCCACCTCCGCGGGGTTTTTCTTGATGTTGGCGGCGGTAATGGTTATGTTGCAAAGGCTCTTATCGGCGCGGGCATTCACTGCGTTCTCGTCGAGCCCGGAGTCGATGGCGCTCTCGCCGCCCGCGCGCGTGCGGTTGAACCCGTTATCTGTGCGCGGCTGGAGGACGCGAATCTGCCTTCCGGGTGCGCGGCATCAATCGGCCTTTTCGATGTGCTCGAACATATCGAAGATGAAGCCGCTGCGCTGAAGCTCATCCACTCGCTTCTGGAGCCATCCGGGCGCCTTTTTCTTACTGTGCCGTCCTATCAATTTCTCTTTTCTTCTGAAGACCGTGCGGCGGGTCATTTTCGCCGCTATACAATCCCTCGCCTGCGGCGCGTTCTGGCCAAAAGCAACTTCCGGATCGAATTCTCGTCCTACTTCTTTACTCCCCTCCCGCCTTTGATCTTTCTCAGCAGGACACTCCCGACGCGGCTTGGCATGAGTCAGGCGGAGAAGCACAAGACCGCCGGCTCGGAACACACCCCCGGTGGTCCTGCCGCCTGGGTGATGGACCGCATGCTCGACCTCGAACTCCGCCGCCTGCGCGCCGGTAAGCGCTCCCCGTTCGGAGGCAGTTGTCTTTGCGTCGCCGTCAAGGATTAGCTCGGCGCCTGCTTGTCGCTACTTCGGATTTCGCAGGCGCGTCCGGGTTCTGAAAAAATCTACGCAGCGTGACGTCGCCGGGTGAGAAGGCAATTCTTTCACCGGATACATTCCAGAATCAGGTGTGTGTAGGGAATACGCAAGAGATCGTGGCGGACGCTTGCTCTGATATTGCTGAATACCTTTGACGCGATTTCCACATACTCCCGCTCGCGCCGTACGTATTCTCCCCGGTCTCTCGCCAGCAACCACCGCGCCACCGGAGACTGACCGTCGGTCCACACCCCATCGCTGGTAACCAGCTTGCCGCCCGGCTTTAGAGCATCATGCGCGATTTGAAATAATTGCCGGGCTTCTGCATCGTCGAGATGGTGTGTGATCCCCAGCGCCAGCACAAAATCGAAGCTCTGCTCTTTGGCGAGTGAAAACTGGCTCACTCGCTCGCAAACAAAGTGCGCCTTTGGAAATCGCCTCCTGGCTAGTTCGATGTACTCGGGACTTAGATCGAATCCCGAATACTCCGACGGGGGCAGGTAACGCACGATGGTCCCGGGTCCGCACCCGATTTCAAGAATTCGGGACCCGGCCCTTGGCTGAATATATTCGTTCACCAAAACTTTGGCGTAGGCAGCTCCGCCGACCACGCTCGACCAGAACTGGTAAGCGGCCGGAATCGCCAAAACGGAACGAGGGGATTGAATCATCTGCCTATCCGGCCGGGTTCACTTTTCCGCGCGGAATTCTGATATCGATTTTACAATCTATCACGGACCCACGCGCATATCCGCCGCCAGCCACGCAGTCAGGAATCTGTTGACCCCGAACAGGAGTGCTAAATTGGAAACTCCGATGAAATCAGAAGTCACGACGAATCGCGACGCACCCCAGACGGTCTCGGTAGTCGCTGTTCTGGGCTGTGCATGGCCTGCGTTGCTTCTTGCCGCGGTTTGCCTTCTCCCCTACTTGAACAAGGCTTTCCTCATTGACGATCCGTGGTTTCTCACCATGGCAAAGCAGATCGTACAGCACCCGGCGCATCCCATGAATTTCGAAATCTGCTGGAACAACGGGTTTGGATGCAGGACCGCCAATCAATTTGCGTCCGGAAATCCCCTGTTGGGACAAATAGCGCAAGGTTATGTGCTCGTGCCGACTGTTTTGACCGGTGCCCACGAGTGGACAGCCCACATTACGCAGTTGGTGCTGGTGTGGATCGCAGTTCTGGCGATGACTTCGCTGGTCTTCCGGTTTGGATGGGATCGTTGGCACGCAACCATAGGGTCCCTGCTTCTTGTGGCCATTCCTCCTTTTCTCCCCATGGCCTCGACCGCCATGCCCGATATTCTCTCGACGGCACTCGCGCTGGTCGCAATGGAACGGCTGGCAGCGTGGAAAGCCCATCAGAAATGGACCCAGGCAGCAGCAGCGGCCCTCGCGCTAGGCCTCGCAGGCTTTGCTCGGCCGCACCTCACGCTTCTTTTGCCTCTTGCGGCATTCTTTCTTTTTGACAGTATCGATCCTAGGGAGATCTTGGAACAGATTCGCCAGAAATTATGGCTTTTTACGCCAGTCTTCGCCGCTTGTGGTTTGCAGCTTGCAATCATTCTCACGGTCCATGAGCATGACCTGCCCATCAATTCGCCATCGCCCGGATTGATCCCAGGCCACATGTTGAATAACCTCTGGTCATTCCTGGCGTACTTCGTTTTTCCTCTGCCACTGGGAATTTGCTGGCTGGCGAATCGTTTCAAAACCAAGCGGCCGAGCTTCGTTTTCATCCTCATCGCGGTGGCGCTTATCCCCTTGTTCCTGCGTTGGAGTGTTTTGGCGGTCGTGTTTCTCGCGATTCTTGGGTTTCGTGTGCTTGCCGGCCTGCTTCTTCAGGCATTCAAGCGGCGCGATCGTACCGAACTCTTCCTGCTGCTCTGGATTCTCATTCCTCTTCCCATCGTCTTCTACTCTCACCTCCCGATGAAGTACCTGCTTCCTTGCATACCCGCCGTGATTCTCCTCTGCTTCCGGTTGCTTGAGGGCGTCTCGGTCCAGTTTGCCCGGGCGGCAGCCTATGCATTGATCTTTGCCGGCACAGGCTATTCCCTTCTGATCCTTCACGCGGACGCGGAGTTCGCTGATTTTGGCCGCGACACTCTGGCTCGTTTAATCACCCCTCACGTCGCAGCAGGCCAGAGAGTCTGGTTTCCCGGGCAGTACTGGTCATACTGGTATGCGCCGCTTTCGGGCGCAAAACTTACATTCCCGGGTGGTCCTCAGCCAGAGCCCGGAGACCTCCTCGTAGTCGACGTGTATGCGGATTCTTCGGGGCCACAATGGCCGCTGGGCCGCTTCCCTCATCGAACTTTGGTCGATGTGGTTTCCCACAAATATCGATTCGGAAGAACCATGGGCGCAGGAATGGGCCTCTATTCCAATGGCTCCGGTTTCTGGCTGTGGGGGTTTGGCGAGAGCGACAAAGACCGATTTGAACTCTGGAGAATAGATTGAGCCTCGCCCGGCTCTACCAAAGCGGGTCTGATTCCCGCGTTACGTTCGAACTCGATCGCCGCGGCGAACCCTGCGGGTCCTGCGCGATGATCGGTCCTGGCAATCTTCGGCTTCGTCAGCTTCTAGGTCATTGGCCCGGCGCGCATCCGTTCCCTCACGACCTCTTTGCGTTCTGCGACGAGTACTCCGGCGCCAGTTTTCGCCCCTTGGTGCCGAAACGCGGCAAGCGGATGATGCCCAGCTTGTGCGCCACGAATCCGAACGTCGTTGCCAGAACGCCGAACCCGTACTCCACGCTGCGCTTGAAATTGATTGACGACGCTTCTTCAAAATACTTCGTCGGGCACGAGATTTCCCCGATGCGGAACCCGAACATCACCGCCTGCGCGATCATCTGATTGTCGAAAACGAAGTCGTCCGAATTCTCCAGGAGCGGCAGCGTCTCCAGCAACTCCCGCGAGAATGCGCGAAATCCGGTGTGGTATTCCGAGAGTTTCGCCCCAAGAAATAAATTTTGAAAAGCAGTCAGCAGGCGGTTGGCCACATACTTGTAGAACGGCATTCCGCCCTTTAGTGCCCCGGCGCCAAGAATCCTCGACCCCAGAACCATGTCGTACACGCCGCTCGCGATCATCCCCGCCATCGCAGGCACCAGCGTCGGTGTGTACTGGTAGTCGGGATGCACCATCACCACAATGTCTGCCCCTGCCGCCAGCGCCTCGCGGTAGCAGGTCTGCTGGTTGCGCCCGTAGCCGAAGTTTGCGTCGTGGACAAATGTCTGCACGCCCAGCCTGTGCGAAAGCTCCGCGGTCTTGTCTTTGCTCGAGTCGTCGACCAGGATCTTGATGTCCACCACGTCGGAAAGCTCGCGCACGGTCTGCTCCAGCGTCTTCTCGGCGTTGTACGCCGGCATCACCACCGCAATTCGCTTTCCGTTGATCATTGCTCCCCTTCTACTTCGGTTCCGGCGTTGGGTACGCCTCAATCCGCGCCGGCATCGCATCTGGTTCCACCAGCCACACCTTCCGGTCTCCGTAATAGCGGATCAATGCCAGATTATCTTGAGCGTCCATCTCCCTCGCCCATACGACTTTGGAGCCATCGATGTTAGCCCGGTTGTAAACCCATTCGTCCAGCGGATTGTGGTCTGGCGAATAGCGAACGATCACCAGTTGCGGGCCTTGAAGTTGTTCCAGCCGGGTTTCAATTCGCTCTCGCTCCACGCCGAAGTGCTCCGGTCCGTACCATGTGAAATTCCAGTAGCTCGGCGGCCATTCGGGCGGTGCAAAGTGAAGCGGCTGCGCGAACAGGCGCACGCCTGCCATCAGTACGCACCCCGTCACCGCGAATCGCACCATCGCCAAACCCGACGGCTTGCCTTCCGGCTTCCACACCCTAAGGTGCCGCATGGCCTCGAGGCCGATCGCGTAAAACGCTGCCGTAAACGGAGCCACATAGTGCGCAAGAAGAAAAATCTCGATCACCATTCCCGCCGCCAGCACGGCCACGCAAACAATCAGAAAACGCACGCGGCGGTCGAGAAAGACCCGGCGCACCATGATCATCGGAATCATCAGTGTGAATCCGGCATAGAACAAAAACGTGAACGCAACCTTTTCCAGCGTGCGCGGCACAAACCCTTTCCAGGAATGAATCTGAGTGTAGAAACCCATCTCTCCTTTCTCTTTCTCATAGAAGCTCCTTATCGCCGCGTGCCGGTACGCCGGTTCCGGCCGTGGCTGCTGCCACACATAATAAGGAGCAATCGCGTACGTGTTGCGGTCGACCGTGTACGGCGGAGTCAATGGGTTTCCAAATGCGCGATAGTCGTAATAACTCATCCACGCAACCGCGGCCACGCCAAATGCCAGCGGCGCAACAGCTAGTCGCGCCAGCGCCAGGGCGCTCGGCCGGTTCTTGCCCTTCCACATCCAGTGAATGAGCGCAATCGAAACCGGCAGGCAAAGCAGAATCCCTTCGTACGGGCGCGTCAGAACAAGAGTCGCGGCTCCAATCCCCATCAGCAGCCCATAGCGGAACTGCGCTGTCCTCTTCAGTCTTGGCAAGCTGCCCAGTATCAATGCGCCGCCGATCGCCCCCAGCGCCCCCGCGGAGTGGTATGTATTCGTCCAGTAGCTGAAAACCCCCAGCCGCAGCACGGCAATCATCCCGCCCAGCAGCGCCCAATTCCGCGGCAGCCATGCCTGCAGCATCCAGCAGAGCGCGGCGCACATCAGCGCGCTCGCCAGCAGTTGCCCGATCCACGGAATCCCGAAAATCACCTTACCCGCGGCCAGTAGCAGTCCTTCGCCCGGAAAGTACATCGACTGGTAGGTCGGCTGCATGGTGATGTGGATGCTCTCGAAATGCGTCCACATCGCCGGCGTCGGATTCGTCAGGCGGCCGTGCGCAAACGTGTCGCTCGCCAGCAGAAAGCTAAAGTCGTCGGGAACAAACGGCAGCGGAATCGGATAAAGCGGCAGAATCGCCAGTCGCAGCACGATCACGCTCAACCCGGTCGCCGCTACCGCCCATCCCTGTTTCGCGGCCAGCCGCGCAAACGCCCGCTCGATACGCGCAAATAAACCGTTGCCCAGCTTCGGCCACGCGAATGCCGATGCAATCGCGATCCCCGTCAGTCCGCATTCAAGGATCAATAAAGATGTGTTGGGCTGATTGGCGGAGGGCAGCAGCATATCGGTTGGGCGAGCACATTTTCTCGAGAGATCATTGCGATCTTACGACATTCGCCGCGCAATGCCTCCGGGGGATCCATCGATCCGAACCCCCTTCGTCAACCTGCCGTGTGTGCATAAAGACACGGGAGAGTATGAGCCGGTTGCGGAGGACTTTCACCGGCCCATCTCTCCCGTTTAAAAGGCTGAGTTTTAGGTGCTCCTACCGCGAGCAAGCATGCCGCCAGGCCCTTTTGTCCGGCCCGGGCGCCCTTCCTCTTTCCTACGCAAGTGAAGAGCTGACGTTACTGAACACAAGGTTCACGGCCGTGGCCACGTGCCTCACTCCGGCTATGGCCGCCAGAGCAATCAGGCAAACTAGCAGTGAATATTCCACCAGATCCTGGCCGGTTTCGCTGTGCATCAGGTCCTGGACCCGCATGCATACCATAAAAGCCATTCTCGCCGCGCGCCTCATCTCAACGCTCCCTCGTCTGTTTTGCGATCTTTCAGCATGAGCCCCGCTGCAACACGCCTGAAGTCCACGAGCGAATTCTCGAATCCATCACGAACAATGCCAGCCAGGAGATACGTTCTGAGGCCTTCCCGATTGCATGTCGCTCTTTCGGGAATGAGACTCTCATCTTAGTGGGGGGAGTACGCTGCGGCGCAAGGCCGAAAGCGTAACCCTCCCACGAAGATGCTGAGGCCCTTTGGTAAATCAGACGCTCGGCGCTTACGCCAGCGAGCTGCTGATGTTGCTGAAGACCGTGTTAATGGCCCCCGCCACTTTGCTCACGCCAGTGATGCACACCAGTGCGATCAGTGCCACCAGCAGCGCATACTCAACCAGATCCTGACCTTCCTCGCCATTCTTCAGGCCCTGGAATTTCACGTACAGACTAAGAAGTGTGTTGTGCATTCTTGCTTCTCCTTTGTGATTTTCCGGCCTGAGACGGCGAGTTGGGCCGCCGAAATCTCTTGCCCCCTTGCGGACAATGCTGAGTGCTCAGGTTGTTCGCCTTGCCCGGTTGTTTGCTGCTCTCTTTCGAACGGTTGTCCTTGCGCGAGAAGGCGCGTCCGGCTTCTTGCCGGTTGCGCGCCTTCCCGCAAAGGGGCTGAGGTTATTGGGTGCTTCCTGGGTGACTATGCCAGCGAAGCGCTGATGTTGCTGAACACCAGGTTGACCGCACCCGCGATCTTGTTCACGCCGGTAATGGCCGCCAACGCGATAAGGCAAACCAAAAGGGCGTACTCGACCAGATCCTGACCTTCCTCACGGGCCATCAGGGTCTGAAGCTTCACATAAACTGCCAGAAATAGATTGTTCATATGTTTTTTCTCTCCAGGAGTTCAATTCCCCAGCCTCAGCCGGGCACCCTTCTGATAGCACCTGGCGTGCCATTCTCCGACAAATACTCATCAATTTAGAATCAATGCCTTACGCCAGATTCTTCCCGTGGTAACCATTCCCACTGTCTACCCCCGTTTACTGCCGTTTCCTCATTGGCGTGCACTGTATACAATTGCTCCATTCTTCCCTCGTTGGCCCCCTCCCAGCGCTTGCCGTCATCACTCCAAATCCGCCTTCCCTTCGCCCCTCATCCACTCCCTCCGCCGCCATCTTCTCAAACCTTGGAATCCTCCAATCAATAAGCCCTCATCCCCAACCTTCGCGTCTGCCGTAGAATAGCCACCATGGCCAGCAAGTCGGACGTCCCTCCTTTTGAGGATCATCACGACTTTGCCCAACTTGCGATCGCCAGTGTCGCCGGCTTGGCCCTTGCCTTCACCATCCTCTACATCTTCGCTGTCCCTGTTGCAGGCAAATTGTCTGCCAATCGCGACTTCCTCTCTTACTGGGCCACCGGCCGCCAGCTCGTTCTCCACCGCAATCCTTACGACCGCGACGCCATCTGGGCCATCGAACACGCCGCAGGCCTTGACCCGCGCACCGTCCTCATCATGCGCAACCCTCCCTGGGCCCTGCCGCTTGCCTACCCCCTCGGTCTTCTCCCCCTGCGCTTCGCCGGCATTCTCTGGACCCTGCTTCTTCTAGCCTGCCTGCTCGTTTCCATCCGCTTGCTCCACCAGCTCCACGGCTCTCCGCCAACAGCGGTTCCACAATCGCTGCTCCCAGATCCACAACCGTCGAGTGGCTTTTTCGCCGAGAAAAAGCCACCTTGCAAGACGCCGGAAGGTGCACGTGAATTGTGGAACCGCTCAAACCGCATCCACTGGCTCGGCTTCGCCTTCACCCCCGCAATCATCTGCCTCACCATGGGCCAGACTTCGCTCCTGGCGCTCCTCGGCCTGGTCCTTTTTCTACGCTTCCATCGCTGCCATCCCTTCCCGGCAGGAGCCGCGCTCTGGCTCTGCGCCCTCAAGCCGCATCTATTCCTGCCCTTCGCCGCCGTGCTCGCCCTTTGGATCGTCGTCTCGCGCAGCTACAAGCTCCTCGCCGGATTCACCCTCTCCCTCGCCTTCACCAGCGCAATCGCTTTCCTCATCGACCCCTCGGCCTGGCCCGATTACGCCCGCTTGATGCGCTCGCCCTCCGTCGAAAACCAGTTCATTCCTTGCCTCGCCGACGTTTTCCGCCACTGGCTCCATCCTCACGCAATCTGGTTGCAATACCTTCCCGCCGCTCTCGCCTGCCTCTGGGCGCTCCTCTATTTCTGGCGTCGTCGTGCCCATTGGGACTGGCTTACCGGCTCGAGCCCCCTCATGCTCGTCTCGCTCCTTGCCGCCCCATACTCATGGCTCTACGACCAGTGCCTGGTCATACCATCTCTTCTCGATGGCGCCTATCGCACCCGATCTCGCAAGCTGCTCGCGGTTCTTGCTCTCCTCATCCTTGCCGCCGACGTCGAAATCTGCTTCGTCAAAGTCACCTCGACCCTCTTTCTCTGGACCACCCCCGCCTGGCTCATCTGGTACCTCTTCGCCCGCGCCACCGCTGCAAAACAACCGTCCTCTCTGCCCACGCCCACACCCACCGCCTCCGCCTAACCCGCCCACCACAAAAGAATGGGTGCCCCCGGTCCCTCGCTTTCGGGGACCGGGGATAACACGAACTCACCCCACTCGGTCTCGCGTCCGGCCTTGGCTGGTAGGTCGGGAGTTTATCCCCGACCGTCGCACTCCCACGCCGTGTCATCCCAAGCGAAGCGTTCTTCAGCGGAGCCGAGGGACCTGCTTTCGTTTTTCTGCGCGCCTACACGCCACGAACGCGCCAACTATTGAACCCCTTGGTTCGCGCTCGGCGTCAACCCCACTGCTTCCCTCGCGAGCCCCACGCACGCCACCCCTATAATTGCGATGACCAACAGCAATCTCCCGGCAGAAAGGTCCATCATCGGTGCCCAGCCAGCGCGAATTCACCACCCTCTTCATCGCCATTGCATGCGCGCTCGGCGTCGTCTTCACCACTCTCTTTCTCAGCATCTTGTCTTTCAATCCCGCCATCATTGCCCGCCGCGACTTCATCGTCTACTGGGCCACTGGCCGCCAGCTCGTCCAGCACGGCGACCCCTACGACCCTCAAGCCCTCAATCGCATCGAGCGCGACGCTGGTTTCCGCGGCCCCGGCTCCTATTACATGCGCAACACTCCCTGGGCCCTCCCGCTGGCCTACCCGCTCGGCTACTTCTCGCCCACGGCCTCCGCTCTTCCCTGGTCTCTCCTGATGCTCGGCCTCCTCATCGCCTCCGTGCGAATCTTGTGGAAACTCTTCGGCTCCGCCGCCGCAAACGCCCATCTTGCCTGGCTCGGCTACTGTTTTCCCCCCGCGCTCGATTGCGTCATCCTCGGGCAGACTTCCATCCTCATGCTCTTCGGCCTCTCACTCTTTCTCCGCCTGCACAAGTCGCGCCCCTTCGCCGCCGGCGCTGCGCTCTGGCTCTGCACCCTCAAGCCGCATCTCTTTCTTCCCTACGCCCTCGTCCTTCTCATCTGGATCTTTGTCTCCCGCAGCTATCGCATTCTCTCTGGCGCCGCCGCAGCCTTCGCCGTTGGCGCCGCGATCACTTCC
Source organism: Occallatibacter sp. (assembly GCA_049512795.1). Lineage (GTDB taxonomy): Bacteria > Acidobacteriota > Terriglobia > Terriglobales > Acidobacteriaceae > Telmatobacter. Next base: position 2,516 of record JBEKWT010000008.1, on the reverse strand, counting down.
CTCGTCGATCCCGCTGCCTGGAGCCAGTACATCTATTACATGCGCACCTCCGTCATCACCCGCGAGTTCACTCCCTGTCTCGGCGACCTCCTGCGCGACCGCATCAACCCCTCCGCTGAGTGGATCGCATTCATCCCCGCCATTCTCGGCTGCATTTGGGCCTTGATCTATTTCTGGCCGCGCCGCCACTCATGGGATTGGCTCGAGCACGGCAGCCCGCTCCTGCTCGTCTCCCTTCTCGTCGCTCCGTTTGGCTGGATCTTCGATCAATCCCTCGCTCTGCCCGCCGTCCTCTTCGCCGTCTCTCGCAACCTCTCGCAAACCATGCTCTCTCTCCTCGCGCTCATTTACGTCCTCATCGAAGTCCAGATCGTCTCGCCCTTCGGACTGCACTCGGCTCTCTATCTCTGGATCGCGCCGGCCTGGCTCGTCTGGTATCTTTTTGCGCGCGCCTCTGCCCGTCAGGCCGTAGTTGCAGCGGTTTCTTAATGCCTTCGGGCCGGAGAGGAACATGCACATCCTTCAAACCCTGTTGAGTCCGCCGGTCCTGGGAATCCTCGCCCTCTTCCTGTCCGCCCTCTGGATGGTCCGCGACACGAAAGACAAAACCCGCCCCCTGCTCGTCTTTGCCCTCGTTCTCAATCTCTTTTACGGTTTTCTTCTCACCACGGTCATGGGCGGCGAAGGCGGACTATTCCCCTGGAAGTTCGACCACATTCTCTTCTGTGTCGACCACTCGCTGGGCCTTCAGGCCGCTTCCATTGCGCGTCCTCTCCAGGGCTTTATGCGTCTTCCTCTCTGGATCGTCTACCAGCTCATGGTCCCCATGATGATCGTCTGGTTCCTCGTCACCAGCTACCGCAATCTTCGTGCCTCCATCGTGCTCGCCTACGTCGCCGAGCTCGTTGCCGGCCCCCTCCTCTACTCCCTTTTTCCCGCCTGCGGACCCATCTATGCCTTTGGCAGCCAGTGGCTCTCTCCTCCTTCCGTCCAGCCCGTCCCCATTCGCCTCGCGGGAATGCCCAATGCGTTCCCCTCGCTCCACATCGGCACAGCCTTCCTGTTTCTCCTCTTTGCTCCGGGCAAGCTGTGGAAGGCCGTCGCGTTCGCCTTTCTCGCCTTGACCTCGCTCGCCACTCTCTCCACCGGCGAGCACTATGTCATCGACCTCATCCCCGGCCTGGCCTTCGGCGCATTCGCCGCCGCCGTCGGATCGAAGGATCTCAAGCAGGCTTCGCTCTTTCTCTCCACCACTCTCGCCTGGTCGCTCGTGATGCGCTTCGCATCCTTCATCCTCATCGACTACCCAATCGTCACGCGTTCCTTCGCGGCGCTCACCATCGCACTGGCCGCCTTCGCCCTCTGGAAGCAGTGGAAGTCTCATACGTCGCCGCCGCCCGTCCTCTCGCCAGCGCGCGACTCCTAGCCGACCCTCTGACTCTGGGTGCCCCCTCCTGAGCGATCGGAGCCCGCCGCGGCGGGCGAAGGGAGTCGAAGGACCTGCTTTGTGAAATCTCGCTTTTGGGGACCGGGCATAGCACGATCCTCGGGTTCCTCTTCTTCACCCTCCAAAAATGTGGGTGCCCCATCCTTCGCCTTTTTTCTGGCGAAGGGTGGGATCGCACGAACGCGGGAGCGATGACAGCAATAAAGCTCATAGCCGAAAGCTGATCGTCAGCCCGCTGACTCGCTGCTTCCCCCGTACCTTCCTCTGCATTGACCCCGCCCGCTACGCTTCCTACAATCGTCTTTCCGGCACCTATGCCCATCTCGGCGCTCATTATCGACGACGAACAACTGGCCCGCGACGAGCTCAAGTACCTGCTTGACTCCGTCGGCGACGTGGATGTCGTTGCGCAGGGATCGAACGGCATTGAAGCCATGGACCTCATCGACGAACACCATCCCGACCTTGTCTTTCTCGATGTGCAAATGCCCGGCCAGGACGGCTTCGCCGTGATTCAGCGGCTCGTGGACCGCAATCGAGCAGAATCCGCAAAAGCGGGCGGCGAAAAAGACGTCACGCCCCTGCCTCAATTCGTCTTCGCCACCGCCTATGACCAGTACGCCGTTCGCGCCTTTAATGTGAACGCCGTCGACTACCTGCTCAAGCCATTCGACCTCGCCCGCGTCTCGGAAGCTGTCGAACGTGCCAAGGCGCGCATTGCAGCGGGCAGCCCCCCGGCCGGCGCCGCGCCCGAACCCGGGATTGAATCGCAGATTGATCAGCTCCTGCGCTTGCTCAATCGGCCGCAAAACGGCGAACAGGGCCGCGCTCCCGCCAAGCTCATCGTTCAGGCGCAGAGCCGCCTGCTGCTCGTCGATCAGGCCGACATCTGCTTCGCGGCCATCGACGAAGGCGTCATTCGCATCGTCACCCGCATCTTCGAAGGCCAATCCAAGTGCCGCACCCTTGAGGAACTCCTTGAGCTCCTCGATTCTTCGCGCTTCTGGCGCGCCCACCGCGGCTTCGTCGTCAATATCGACCAGATCCGCGAGGTCATGCCCTGGTTCAA
>JBEKWT010000007.1:0-26589 GCA_049512795.1 Occallatibacter sp. | reverse complement strand
CTGACGAAGGAGGGCATGTTTGTCGTGAACTTCGGACCCGCCCGCGGCATGACACCGAAGTATCTTTCACCGGAACATCTGGCTCTAACAAAGTTTGCCGTGGAAGAGGCGAAGAAACGCGGTATGAAAGTCTGGCTGGCGGATGAAGGCAGCTATCCCAGCGGTTTTGCCGGAGGAAAAATCAGCGAAGATTATCCGCAACTGGCGATGCAGGGCATTGTTGCCGATGCGCATGTGAGCGTCGCTCCAGGGCAGACGCTCACAATGCCCGTGCCAGTGGACACCCTGGCCGCGATGGCCGTGAATATGCCCGCGCCGCCCAGAATGGCGCTCACAGCGATAGGGCCAGCGATGGGAATGAGCCCGACACCCGGCGGTCCAGTGGGACCACCGGAGGGAGCGGCCGAGACGGTGCCGATCTTGAATGGTCAAATCAAATGGACTGCGCCGCCCGACGGACATTGGCAAATCGAATTCATCCGCCACGTATTTCGCAGCTCACCTACACGCTATATCAATCGCGCCGACGGCACTTACTCCAAAGACAGCTTGTATTCATTGATCGACTATCTGAATCCTGATGCGACGAAAGCGTTCCTGAAGACTACTCACGAAGTGTACAAGGGACTCTTCGGCGACGAATTCGGAACGACGGTGCTTGGCTTCTTCGGCGACGAGCCGGACTATACCGGATTCATGCCATGGACGCCGACTCTACTGGAGCAGTTTCGCCAGAAGAAGGGTTACGATCTTCAACCGTACTTGCCTTTGCTGTTCGCGCCGAAAATGACCGGCGAAGCGTGGAGGGTGAAGGCGGATTACTGGGATGTTTGGAGCGGTATCTTCAGCAACAGCTTCTTCGGCGTGCAGGCAGAATGGTGCGCTCAAAGTCACCTCGAGTATCTCGTCCATCTGAATCATGAAGAATTGATGCTGAATCTCTCGCACGGCGAGGATCTCATCCGCAACGAGGGTGACTTCTTCCGCGATGAGCGCCACGTTGAGGTTCCGGGCGTGGATAACCTCAATCAGCTTGTGCCCGCCATGGTGAATGTGGATGATTCGACCTACTCGGTCAACAACAACTTTCCCAAGCTTGCTTCCTCTGCCGCGCACTTATTCGGGCGGCCCAAAGCTTGGGCCGAGGAAGGCGGTGCGCTTGGCCGCGACGGCAAGTTTCAACTCGATTATCAGCTTGTGGAAGGCCTCACAGCGTTGCAGTTGCAGGGTGCTCTCGGGCGAAGCGGGATGACAGGAGCTACGGGCCCTATCCCCTTCTCGCCGGCGTTCACCATGCTTGCGTGGTACACCAATCGGGCCGGGTATCTTATGTCGATCGGCCGCCCCGCCGCGCAAATCGCCTTGTATCATCCCGCGAACAGCATGTGGCTCGGAGATGAGGACGCCGATCGCAGCACGACGAAATTGTCGAAAGAGCTGTTGGAGCATCAGATCGATTTCGACTACTTCGACGAGCAGTCGCTCAGCTCAGTGGCGGCTTTGGAAAAGGATGGTTTCAGGAATCTGAGTGGCCAGCTTTATCGCGCCGTAATCGTTCCGTCCTCGGTCGTCATCACCCAAACTTCGCTGGACCGTTTGCGGACATTTGCCAATAACGGGGGCAAGGTGATCTTTGTGGGAAACACACCTTCAGAGGTCGTCGATCGGACTTTCCTCCAACCGGCTCCGGCTCCCGATCTGAGTTTCGCCATGCACGAGCCAATGGACGAACTGACGCCAGAAGTGATTGCGAACTTGCCTAAGCCGGATTTCCATCTCGACAAGCCGTGTCCGCCAATCAAGTACACACATCGCACGTGGGCTGACGCCGACCTCTACTTCATCTTCAACGAAAGCAACGTGGAGCAGACGCGAACTGCGACCGTCGCCGGTCGTGGCCGCGCGCAGGTCTGGGATTTGGCGACCGGTCAGATTCACCCGATGCTCGATGCAATCGAACAAGGAGAGGACCTCCAGCTGCCCCTTGTGCTGGAGCCTTATGAAGCAAGAGTCATTGTGATCGGCCCGCTCCCAAAAGAAGTGTCTGCGCCGGAGCCACTTCTCGCGACGCGAAAACTCGTTCAGGATCTCGACGGCGACTGGTCGCTCAGTATCAATGGCCGGACCTTCACTGCGCCGCTCAAATCGTGGCAGGATCTGGGTGTCAGCGAGGTATCGAGTCCGGGAACGTACACCAGGGAATTCATCTTGAGCGCGAAGCCATCGGGCAAACGTCGCGTGTGGCTTGAGTGTGCGGATGTGCGCGACTATGCGGATGTGCACCTGAATGGCGTCGACCTTCACGCGCTTGGATGGCAGCCGTATCGATGGGATCTGACTCGCGCCCTGAAACGCGGACAAAATGTGATCGAGATCGAAGTCACGGCCGCGCCTGCCGGAAGAGGCCCAGCTCCGGTGCCGGCGAACCCTGGATCGGCCACGCGTCCTCCATCCGCTTCGAATGGCGCCGGTCGGCCAACTGCGACTGCAGGTCTATTGGGCCCCGTAAGAATCGTGTCGTCGGAGTAATAACTCCTCACGAAGCTTTATCTCTCCAATGCCAGACAATCTGATGCCGATGAGCCCAACCTCTCGATCCGGGCGAAATGGAGCAACGGGGCGTGGCAAAATCGACCTCTCTCAGGGGACGTTTCTTGTGTCGATCCACCAATCTGGATCCTTACAAAGCTCACAATCCGGACCGGTAAACATTGCCATTGCACGCTTGTCCCCCTTCAGTTGCCAGTCGAGCCACGCCAGAATGGCGCTCGACCAGCGAAGATCGGGCATCGGATAGGCTCCGGTGTGGCCAACCGTATTCAGGCTCGCTTTGAGCACGGGCAAGGTTGATGCGAGCGCCTTGTAGGACTGTTCAGCTCCGTTGAATCCCGAGTCCGCCGGACCACCAGTAAACGTCGCGGCGGGAATGTTCAGCTTTTCAGCCGTCCAACCGTCATCGGCGCCGCCCACCATTCCTGGAGAGGACGCGGTGGGAAAACTGCTGTTCAGCGCGACCACGGTGGTGATCCGCGAATCTCTCGCTGCTCGAAATGCCTGCGGGCCGCCGCACGATTGGCCGATCGTCGCGACCTTCGCTGCATCCACCTTGCCGTAAAGTTCGCTGTCTTTGCGGCTGTTTTCTGAGACAGCCCAATTCAGTCCTCGGATGAGATAAGCCGGATCGCTTATGATCAGCGGATTTCCATTGGCGTCTTTCTCATCCGCCACTGCGGCAATGCTGCCGTGAATCACAAGGAACGGGATGGTGCTCCGGCCTATGGCAATCACAAGATATCCATGCGACGCCAGTTCTCCAAGGAACCGCGTGAACTCGACCGAAGTGTTTCTGCATCCGCCATTGGCCCACAACAAGACTGGAAGTTTGGGAGTCTTCGAGAGATCTGCTGGCCTGTACACAGTATGCGTCGGCAGAGAGGCCGGCTCCTCGCGCATGGCCGGGAATGGCCCAGAGCCTGCGTAGGCATGGAGATTCCAGTCAGCGAAACGCAGCGTCTGCTCTCGTGAGCCATCGGCCGGTTGGATTGGGAGGGTGATGCTTATGCGGCCTGAGCGGCGCTCCACCGTGATTTGCGATCCCGGCGGAGCCGTCCATGTTTCGCTGCCGGCCTGCGGGCTATTACTGGCCCGAGATGCCGGCGCACTGGTAGCGGACGACATACCTGGCTGTTGAGCACCTGCACCGGCGCACGTCAGCAAAAGAGCCTCAGTGATCACAAAACGAAGCCGCGGCTTGAGAACTGCAAAGATCAATTGCGTCGAAAAGCGATCCAGCATCCTGTTTCTCCTTCAGTCGATCACGAAGAATCCTATCTCATCCGATTCGCGCTGAACGCAACCCGCTTGCAGCGGGAGTCTTAAGCCGCGGGACGCGACTACGGGCCCATCGCGGAATTTTTCCGGCGAAACAAAACAATTAAGTCAGGCTCGGCTGATCGGCTGACCGCTTGATCCACTTGTAGACGCGCGCCGAATTCTTCCAGAAGTACTTCTCTGCCGCACCTCTTGACTTCAGGGAGAAAAATCGCTTCATGAGCGCAACCTCATCTGGAATCGTGGCGACCCCATAACTGTTGGGATAATCGGTTCCGAAGATCACCCGATCTTCACCGAAGGCGTCAAAGAGATATTCGAGTCTGGAGCGGAGCGGTTCGTAGTCCTTGACGATGACGCCGTCGGTTAACCGCGGATGATATACCTCTGTGAGTTTGACGAAGATGTTGGTTCGCGCCGCCATCTCTCTCACCACCGCTTCGTATGCCTGCTGGTTGTCGGGTGCCGGATCGAACGAAGGGAGATGATCCATGATGATCCGAAGATCGGGAATCGCATCAGCCAGCATTACGTTCGCCTGCATCAGATTCATGCTTGGATTCGCAGTGTCGAGCGCCAGATCGGCCTGAGCCAGAAGTTTCAAATTGGCAATCTGGTCGGGCTTGAGGGCGACCTTGCCATCGTCCGCGCTGTAAAAGTGGCTGGAACGGATCGCGCGATAAAGCGGGTCTTTGTGAAAGTGCGCCACATACTGTCCGAAATCGGGCCGTCCAGGATCCAGATTTCCCGAGACACCAACCATGATCGGGCTATCTCTGCACACTTCGAGATACCAAAGATTGTCGTCGATCAAGGGGCTCGATTCGACCACGATGGCGCCTACAATACCGGCCGGTCGAGCCAAGGGACTGTACATGAGGGGAAGCGAGGTCTTGGAGATTGCGCGATAGGCCGGGGAGCCCATATACCCTGCGCCCAGGGGCCGCGTGCCGTCGAACAGATGAATGTGCGCATCGATGATCGGTATGTTGTCGACACTCGCCGATTGCGCGAGCGCTCCATCGCACACCGTTACCGCTGCTGCTGCAGCGCCGGCAAGAAATGTGCGGCGGGTTAGCCCCTTCTGCACCGAACCAGATTTGCTGAATGCTGGCAAAACAGGCCACCTCGCTGCTCCGGGCAATCATAGAACACCCGTCTCCGGCTGCGCGCCGCCACTCGCTCGCCGTGCCAAACATCGTAACCTGTCCTGCCGCCGGTAGGGTAGGCCGGTAGCGTAGCATTGTCCAGCGCGGCATGTGTCAGCATGTGTACCTCAGAAATCAGTAATGATTCGCTCGACTGCCTTAACTGGGACCTTGTCGCAAGCAGGTCGGACAACCGGAGATGAGTAAGGAATGCAAGTGAGGTCAGAGCACGGGCAACCTCTCCCGCCGATGCGCTATCTCTTGGTGCTATGGCTGTTTGTCTTGAGCGCGGTGGCCTTCCTCGATCGCACGAACATTTCGATCGCCGGAGTTCATATCGGCCGCGAGTTTGCAATCGATAATACGCACCTGGGTTGGGTATTCAGCTCATTTCTCATTGGCTACGCGATCTTTCAAGTCCCGGCCGGCTTGCTGGCCAAACGATTTGGCCCTCGCCGCGTCTTGAGTTTCGGCGTCGCGTGGTGCAGCGTCTTTGCAGCTTTGACGGCGCTGGTTCCACCAAAAGTGCACGGCGCGCTTCTCATTTTGGCGATAGTTCGCTTTGGCCTGGGCGTAGGCGAGGCGGTGATCTATCCGGCGGCCAGTCAATTCGTTATTCGTTGGTTTCCGGTCAATGAGCGTGGCAAGGCAAATGGACTGATCTTCGCCGGGGTTGGCCTGGGCGCGGGTCTCACGCCCCCGCTTGTAACAGCGATTATCCTGCAACACGGATGGCGCGCGGCCTTCTGGTTCAGCGCTGCGGCCGATGCGGTAGCGAGTCTGGTGTGGTACCTTGCGTCCCGCGATACCCCCGCCGAACACCCTATGGTTGCGGAATCGGAACGTGTCCTCATAGGCGGGGAAAGGAATCAACCAGGCTACGTCACCGCGCAAGGGGAATCGGCGCACGACGTCAAGCCATCAATTCCCTGGCTCAAGATCTTCACGAACAGAGAGGTTCTTGCCCTTACCGCAAGTTATTTTGCATTCGTCTATGTTGCCTGGATATTCTTCGCGTGGTTTTACATCTATATGGCCCAGGCGCGCGGGTTGAACCTCAAAGCCAGCGCGGCCTTCTCCATGTTGCCGTTCATCGCGATGACGATCGGCTGCCTCAGTGGAGGCGCAGTCAGCGATTGGATTGGAACGCGCTTCGGCCTGCGCATGGGCCGATGCCTATTGCCTGCCCTGGCTCTTGCGCTCACGGCAGTTCTGCTCGTCGCTGGCTCGCGAGCTCACAGCGCGGCAACGGCCGCCGTGATCCTTGCATGTGGCGCAGGCGTTTTGTACATCTCGCAGAGTGGTTTCTGGGCTGTCACGGCCGACATCGCCGGAGAAAACGTCGGTGTGGTTTCCGCAGTCATGAATATGGGTGGGCAGGCGGGCGGGGCTTGCACAGCCACACTTACCCCGCTCATTGCAGCCCATTTTGGTTGGGAGATGTCGTTCTTGACCGCTGCCGCGATCGCAGCATTCGGCGGGACAGCATGGGTGGTGATCAGCCCGATGGAGGCCTGGCGCGAGTAACCATTCAGGCGCGAGCAATCGGGACTATACTAATGGTGCTTCCCCAGAAAAGCAGCACGAACGCACACTGGATGATTTCATCCAGTTGAGTATCGTGCTTGCAAAAAGGGGGAGAATATGAAGACCGGCGATTCGACTTCGCGGAGGAATTTCCTCAAGTCAACTATGACGGGTGGCGCTGCCGCGGCTTTGGCTTGGCGTCTCCCTTCATCCTGGGGGGCCGATGCACCTGACTCTGCCACCGAGAACTACGCGAGCCGTGTCTCGTTGGCCGCGGGAGCCGATCGCGCCGACATCGCGTTCAAGGCCCTTGAGCCGTTCAAGAAAGAGATTGCGGCTGCCATTGGCAAGAAGCGGGTCATCATCAAGCCTAATAACGTCATTCCCAACCGCCCTCTGTCTGCGACGCATGCCGACAATCTCGAGGGCATTCTGGAGTTCCTGAAGTCCATCGGCAAAAAGTCCATCGCGATTGCCGAGTCGCCTGCGATAGGATCGGCTCTGGATGGGTTCGACAGTCTCGGCTATAACAAATTCGTCGCTCAATACGGCGTAAAGCTGATTGACCTCGACAAGGATGATTTCGACGTACTTCAATGCATCGACCAGAAGGACTTTCAGCCGCATCCTTGCCGCATGGCGAAGACGATGCTCGATCCAAACAATTTCATCATCTCCGCGGCCAAGCTGAAGACCCACGACCTTGTCGGCATCACGCTCTCGTTGAAGAACGTAGTCGTCGGCTCGGCGCTCAAGGACGCGGCCAATCGGCCGATGAGCGGGAAACGCGTGACCCACGGCGGCGGCACGTACGGCATCAATTACAATCTGTTTGCTCTTTCGGCCAAATTGCATCCGCATTTGGCGGTCATCGACGGTTTTGAAGGTATGGAAGGAACTGGCCCTGTGAACGGCACGCCGGTTGCCCAGAAAGTTTGCATCGCCAGCCTGGATTGGCTTGCCGCCGACCGCGTCGGCGCGGAATTGATGGGGGTTGACTTCGGAAAAATCGGCTATCTCACGTTTTGCGCCCAGTCAGGCGACAGGGGACAGTCGGATCTGAGCAAGATTGAGATTCTTGGCCCGCCGATTAAGGACCTCGCGAAAACCTATCAACTACCGAGGAACTGGGACCAGATCACAAGCTGGCAGAAGCCAATGATGGCAAGTTGACGGTCAATTGCTCCTATCAAACGGGGCATTCCATTCCGATAGTGTCGCTCGGTCATCGATTCCTTCCAACTACCGGATAGGAAGCCAATTTGCCGGTCAGCCTCTTACGTGAACCTCCCAGACCTTGGACATGCGCGACGTTCCCGCCGGGCCGCTAACGTAAAGAATCACTGTGTAGATTCCCTCTTTGCCGGATTTGGGTCTGTATTGATGGATCGGATTTTGCTCGGTCGATGTTGACCCGTCGCCGAAATCCCACTTCCACGAAGTAATGTCCCCCTGGGACAGATCCTTGAAGGCGACGAGTCCTCGATCCATGTCGACGACCTGGAAAGACCATTGCGCGTCGATCGGCTTGCGGAACTGCGGCTCGAGCGGCATCAGGCGGAACGCGACGAGTTCCGACGAGTTTCCGAAAAAAGTGTGTTTGTGGCTCAGATTCCAGAAACGGTGCTTCTCTGAATTGACGTCATCGTAGTCGAGGACCGCCCAGGAGAGACCGATCAATTTGTTTTCCGTCAACGGAGTCTCCACGGCGCGCTCCGGCCCCTCGCATCCGGCGTAGTCGAACGGAGTAATCCAGAACTCCAGCACCAGTTTTCCCGGATCACCTGGCTTGAAGTTGTATTTGATTGCATGATTCGCGTAAGGCAGCTCCTTTGTGTACTGGGCGCATCCCCAGTCCATCGCCCAGTCCTTTCCTTCCGCGGGCGTGAAAATGTGATAATTCTGAGCCTGATCGCCCTGATAAGAGAAGTAAGCATCGGAGCTGCTGATGCGGGGATCGAGATCGGCCATCTCGCCGAATGCCTCCTTCGTCCACACATCGCGGTGATAGATATCGATGAGCGGACCACCGGACAGATCGCCATCGACAACCACTTCAAAGATGTCGTTGTGCAAGTCGGGCCGCGAGAAATCCCAGTAATTCTTGTACGCCTCGTAGAGAAAATACAGGCGGTTCAGGCCCTTGACCCATCCCACTTTGACCTTCACATCCAGATCTTTCGGGTCGCGGTCGGTGCCGTGCCCGCCTGGCGCCAAAGTATCCTCCAGCTGATCCATGCCGATCGCATAACTGTCAGGCACAATCGCCCAGTCATCCGCATCGCCATCGATACGGGGAATCTTGTCGGGAGGAAACTGAAATATCTTGAATATTACATCCTGGCGCTCGAGGGCATTCGCTGGAAACAACATCAGGAACAAAGTGCACAGCAGGAAACGGGATCGCAACATTGCAGGCCTCCTCATTCGAGCATTCATTAGCGATCGATCCGCAGGGTCATGTTGTCCAATGCGTTCATGTCGAGCGGATAGCCGAGGCCCGGAGCAGTCGGTGCATGCACATACCCATCGGCATCGATGCGGAACTTGTCCTGGTAATACGGACGATCCGCATACTCGGCAGGGAATGGCATCTCGAACCAGTAGGAATTTGGCAATGCCAGCTCCACATGGAAGTGCAGTGCCATATCTCCGGTGTTGCCCCAGTTGTGAGGTGTGCATTCCATCCCGTGCGCATCGGCCAAAAGTCCTACGCGCATCGAGCCTGAAATCCCGCCCACGTTGTCGGCAATCAGCCGAACCACGTCCAGCGCATCGCGCTTGATGTACTCCCCGAAATCGGCGATCGAGTACAAGAACTCACCGACATGGATGGGAAGATTCAAGGCCGCGCAAAGTTCGATCAGGCCTTCCTGATCGGTGGTCCGCACCGGATCCTCAAACCACGCATAGTTCAGTTCGTCCAGCAGGCGGCCAACCGCCATTGCCTCGAAGCGGTTATATTGCTGCACGGGATCGTGCATGAGCACGAATTCGTCGCCCACAGCTTTGCGAATTTCGCGAATTTCCTCCATGTGTCCGATGTAGCTTGGAATCTCGGGCCCGGAGGCATGCTGGCCTCCGCCCGGGTGAATTTTGTAGGCCTTGTAGCCAAGCTGCTTGGCTTTCAAAACGTCGGGCACATAATCTTCCACGGTCGGCAGATGCTGCGAGCTGGCATAGGCCATCATGCGCTCCTTGGTAGGAGCGCCTCCTGACAGGATTTTGTAAATTGGCCGGTTGACTGCTTTGCCGAGAATGTCCCACATGCAGACATCGGCCGCCGCCGTATAGAAATTTGGCCACGAGCCGCCGCCGCGCGTAAAGACTCCCGATCCCGCTGCCGCGCCGCCAAAAGCCGGCCCCGGTCCCGTGCGAGAACCCCCCGGGCCAAATCCACCGGGCCGCCGCGGAACCGGCCCATCATATCCGGCTCGACCTTTCATGCCCGTAGTCGAGGTAAGAGTCGGCAGCAGATCGATCACGCTCTTCCCCACTAACACAGGCTTGGCCCATTCGAGCCACCCAGCCGTGATGTCACGATCGCCGATGGTGTAGTTGCCTTCGACACCACTGTTCGTAACAACCGAGATCAGTTCGCCGGTCTCCGAGCTGTTGAGCTTATGCAGCTTGCTGATGTCGGTTACATAAACCTTCACTTCTTTGATGGTGAGGTCGGGAAGGTCGCCCGGCTTCACGTCCACAGACTGTGCCGCCGCTGCAATTGGATTGGCAAGAGTGGCGAGGCCGGCTACCGCGAATCCGGTTGAGCCTGCCAGAAAATTTCGTCGCGATTCCGATGCATTCATAGTGATCTCCTGGGAGTTACTTGGGCAGAGCAAACGAGAGAATAGTCGAACCCGATGCGATGGCAATGTATTGCCTGCCACCGATTGCATAAGTCATAGGCGAGGCTTTGATGGCGTGGTTGGTCTCGAAGTGCCAAAGATACTTTCCGGTGCGCGCTTCCACGGCGGCAAATGCTCCGCTGCTTTCGCCGAAGAATACCAGGCCGCCGGAAGTGGTAAGCACTCCTGAATAATTCGATTGCACCGGCCCTGGCAGAACAATCTGCCAGGCTTCTTTGCCCGTTTCTATGTTGAATGCGCGAAGAATCTTCTGCGCCGGATCTGCAGGGTCGTTATATCTGCGGTAGCCTGCGTCTTCTGCTTTGATGTACGTGGTGCAGTCCTCCACCGTCATCACATAATACAAACGCGTGGCAGGATTGTAGGCCGACGCGTACCAGTTTGTAGCTCCGCGCACAGCCGGGCACGTCACCGTTCCCTGCAGGCTGGTTTCGTTGGCAGCGAGCAGTTGCGGCGTCCAGGTCTGTGGGTCGATTCCACTGGCCCAGTTCAGTTTCCTCACCATCTTCGTCGCCGACAAAGGTTGTCCCGTTGTTCGGTCCAGGACATAGAGAAATCCATTTCGATTTGCATGCAGGAGCAACTTGCGAGCCTGGCCTTTCCATGTCGCATCCACCAGCACAATCGGCTGATTCGCGTCCCAGTCATGCAGATCGTGCGGAGTGAATTGGTAATACCAAATGATCTTTCCGGTCTTCACGTCGATGGCCAAATCGCTGTTCGTGTAAAGATTGGAACCGGCTCGTTCATCGCCGTCGGTATCCGGGTGCGGATTGCCAACGGCCCAGTACAAAACGTTCGCTTCCACGTCGGCGCTGCCGGTGAGCCACGTGGCTCCCCCACCCAGAACGAGCGCCGAACCCTTCCAGGTGTCGGCTGCGGGACCGGTGTCGCCGGGCTTCGGAATGGTGAACAGCTTCCACGCTTGCTCACCCGTTGCCGCTTTGTACGCGGCAATATATCCGCGAATTCCGTTGTCCCCGCCACTGACGCCTGTGATCACCAGATCGCCGACAACCAGCGGCGCGGACGTGCCCCCATAGAGACCCTTTGCGCCCTCTGGAGTGTCTACGTCCCAAAGCACAGCGCCGGTCAGCCGATGCAATGCAATCAGGTGGGCGTCGTCCGTGAGATAAAAGATGCGATCACCCAGCACAGCTACGCCGCGATTGACACCTATCGCGGCATCGCCTGCAATGGTACTGCCGGCGCTCTTAGGCCGTTCGTATCGCCAGATCTCGCGGCCCGTTCTTCCGCTCAGCGCGAAGACCTGATTGTTCCCCGTAACGTACATCACTCCGTCCACGACCACAGGAGTCGTCTCCAGGCCATTGAATGGTATCGAATAGATCCATTGCGGCTGCAGCCTGGCAACATTGCTCAGATTGACTTCGTTCAGGCGGCTATAGCGGTTACCATTCAGCGTGCCGTTGTATGTCGGCCAGTCTCCGTTTTTCGGACGGGCAATCTCGTCGATTTCCGTCTGAGTCGGTGGCGCTGCCGGCTTTTTCAGTGCTCCTACTTCGGCGCCGTTCTGGCTGCTGAGGAAGGCAACCAGATCTCGCACCTCGTCTTCGCTGCCCCTGTAAGCCGGCATCGCAGAGTGCGCGTCGGGAATGACTTTCTTGTATTCGCTATCGAGCAGTAGGTGCAGCTTGCCATCGTTGGTCTGCAGCACGAGCTCGTGGCTGCCTTGTGCGCGCGCGAATCCATGCAAGGTGCTTCCATCGTTCAGCGTCGCCGAAGTCATTCTCCAGCCGTCGGCAATCGCAGCGTCCGGATCTGCGAGAGACTGCTTCAGCTGTTCCGGCCTCAGCCTGCGGCCGGCATTCGAAAGATCCGGTCCGTTGGGCGTTCCCAGCCCTCGAATCATGTGGCACGTGGCACACTGACCGGCCCCGAAAAAGATGCGCTCTCCTGCCTCTGCATTGCCCGCGACCGCTGCCTGCGATTCTGCCGGGCTGAGGAAACGAATGTAGCGAATCAAATCCTCAAGCTGTGCAGCCGGAAAAGGAAAGGCCGGCATCTTATTCTTGCCTTTCCGGATGATGTCCGCGATGTCGCCGTCCGGCATGCCGCGGAGTTGGTCCGAGTTGAGCAGTGCTGGCGCGCGATCCGTACCCTGCGCATCGGCGCCGTGGCAAAGAGTGCAGGTCCTTGTAAAAAGCGGCGGCGCCTGAACTGGCAGCGGCTGAGTTTGATGTACATCTTGTGGCCACGCAGGCAAGCCCATTATCCCGTAAGCGAATGCAATCGCCAGCACGTGCAAAGCAAGTGGCGTTGCATTTCGGAATGGTGACCTCATGGGCGGCTCCCCGGTCGGAACTCATCGATGTAAAGGAAGAGTGCAGACTGACCTCGACCTACTGAGCGGAAATCGCGATCCTTTGCCGCCAAACAGCTCCCGTTCGCGCGGCTTTCGGCGCTGGCAGCGATACCCTCAGCCACGAAGGTAGGGTTTCAAGTAGGTATCAAGCGCTTCTCGAATAGCTTTCTTATCCTCTTCCGTCAGTGGCGATGGTTTGTTGGCAGGATTCCCCATTCCCGGCATGGGCCGCGACTTGGTGTCCTCTTTGAAGATTCCGCGAGCCACCAGCAGATATTGGTCCGCGTGCGTGATGGAATCAAAAGCCAGGATGCGGCCAAACATATCGAAGGCTTCTCTTTGCTTTCCCGCTTCGTAAAGTTCAAAAGCCTGCTGGTATACATCTGAGAGCGCGACGACGGGACAATATCCGGCGAACCCGAGTTGCATTTCGTCGATCATAGTCCGGACGCCCTTGCCCGCAAAAACACCAAGTTTGTCAGCCGTCTTTTGCCTGATCTCTGTGATTCGCGCCAGCGGATCGCCTGCCTCATCCTTCACCACTCGCATGGTAGGAATGGAGCGGAACATCTCGACGACCAGGTCCACAGACATGTCACCGATGGTCTGTACGAACAGGGGAAGATCGGTTGCGCTGCCGATGGCTTTGTAATAACTCAGCATCGCTGCATCGTCTCCCGTGGGAGGCAGCGAGCAGATCGCATCTGCTCCGTGTCCGGCCGCATGTTGGGCGAAGGCGATCGCACCTTGCAGATCGTTGTTCTGCGTCTGCACTCCGATGACCAGAGCGGTCCCGCCGCCCTTGCCGGCCGCCAGAATCGCTTCGGTCCCTGCAAAGCGCTCGTTCGCCGACAACGTCGACCAGCCGCTCGCGATCTGCGGCCAGATGAAGCCGGGAACCGATGCGCGGTTGCAGAACTTCACCTCCGCTGTCAGGCAATCGAGATCCAATTTATCGTCCGGGGTAAACGGAGTTTGGCCGATGGGAAAAAGTCCGCGCAGATGCTTGGGTGCGGAACCCGTGGCTTGTTCCGCGAAGGAGTGTCGCGACAGAGCGACTCCGGCGGCGACAGCTCCCAGCGTCTTCAAAACAGCACGACGATCTACTCCGTGGGTCATAAATTCCTCCCCGGTTAAGTTTCGGTATTGATATACTGGTCGCGAGAGGCGCTGTCAAGGCATTTAATTTCCTCGAATTGACAGCTTTATTTGCGGTTCCTACAATCCGCCGACAGGACGGTTTCCGGCAGGATTGAACTTCCCTGCTTCAATGCCGGGCCTTCGAAGCGGATTGGGATTCGGTCATAGGTCACGGAGATTTTCGCTGGCCACCGGGGACCGGCGCACAGCTTTCCAGCTTCGTGAGCAGGATCCGATTTCGAATGAGGTAGTAATGAAACGGCGTGAGTTTCTCGCATCTGCCGGAGCGCTGATCGTCAGTCCTGCCCTGAATTCCGCTCTTGTCCGTCCTTTTTCGATGGTCAATCCGGGAATCCAGGCCGCCTCCGGAAAACCAAACCCTGCTTCCAGTTCCATCTCGAAGCCGCCGGCGACTGCGGCCGACTACGCTTTGAAAATCGAGCCGTGCTCCCTTGAGATTTCTCCCGGCGTGAGTATCGAGACCATCGCTTACAACGGGCAAGTGCCGGGCCCCATTCTTCGTTTGCGCGAAGGTTCGCCCGTAACGATCGATGTGTTCAACGCATCGAAGAACGCTGAAATCGTTCATTGGCACGGGTTGCAAATCGATTCCCTCAATGACGGCGCAATGGAAGAAGGGTCGCCGATGATTCCCTCCGGGGGAAGTCTGCGTTATCACTTTGCTCCGCGTCCAGCCGGCACGCGTTGGTATCACACTCATACGACGGCAGGGGCCGACCTTTCAAAAGCAACCTACACCGGCCAGTTCGGCTTCCTTTTAGTCGACGGCGGAAACGATCCCGGCCATTACGATCAAGAGACCTTTCTCGCCATTCATCATTGGGGCCCTTCTTTCGTCCCCATGGTTGAAACCATGCAGATGCAATCCGCCAACCACCCTGCGTCTTCCGGATCGGACGTCGGTTATCAGTACGCCACCATCAATCAGCATCGCCTGGGTTATGGAGAGCCGATTCGCGTCAAGCAGGGGCAAAAAGTGATGATGCACCTGCTGAATGCAAGCGCAACCGAGAATGTCTTGCTCGCGTTACCCGGCCACAAGTTCAGAGTTGTGGCAATGGATGGAAACCCCGTACCAAACCAAAAAGAGGTTGAAATTCTTTCTTTGGCAGTCGCCGAGCGCGTCGACGCGATCGTCGAAATGAATGCACCCGGCGTGTGGATATTGGGATCGACACTCGAAAAGAGCCGCCAGATGGGCCTCGGAGTCGTGATCGAATACTCCGGAAAAACCGGCGCTCCCGTTTGGCACGATCCTTCCCCCGCCGACTGGGATTACACACAGTTCGCCGGCGGCTCGCCCGCTCCGAAGCCTGACGAAACGGTCAATCTGGTCATCGTCGATCTCGGCGCCGCCGATGGCTCCAAGTTTGATACCTGGGCGGTTAACGGAAAGTCGTGGCCCGATACAGACCCGATCACGGTTGAGCGAGGCAAACGCTACCGCCTCGTCTTCCAGAACGCTTCAGCCGATCAGCATCCGATGCACCTGCACCGGCATACTTTTGAAGTCACAAGCATCGGCGACAAGAATCTTTCCGGCTTGAAGAAGGATGTTGTCAATGTGATGCCGTTGGATACCGTCGCTGTCGACTTCGTAGCCGACAACCCCGGCGATACATTGCTCCACTGCCACATGCAACTCCACATGGATTACGGCTTCATGCAACTCATCCGGTACGCCGGCTGATCCTGCCCAACCACAGCGCCTCTCAAGCAACCGCGTGCAACAAATAGCAAAAGAAACGGATCTGTCGCTGCGGGCGACGGCGTCCTAGAGTGGTCCCGGACCGGGGTTCGCCGAGCTGGCCGGCGGGTTTGTCGCAGGCGCCGAACCCGGAGTTGCCGCCGGCGGTGCTTCGTTGGCTCCCCCGCGCATTCCGCGTCCGCCTCCACCCGTGCTAAACAGTCCACCCAAATTGAGCGCAACCTCCGGGTCGGGATGAGCTGGATCGAATCCCTTAAAATCGTCGACGATAAAGTTGGCAAGGTCGAGCTTGTTCTGTTGAATCCCCATCACGATGCACTTGGCGAATTCATAACCACCGTATGCAGTCGAATGCGTTCCGTCGGCCAGAATCCTCGCTGCGTCAGCGCCGGCGTTTTCATAGAATGAGACACTCATGTTGTAAAGGTCGATGAGCGCGACGTGTTCCTCCGCGGCGACCTCGCGCATCGCTTGCGGATAACCGCCGTGTCCGTGGGTTGGCGCGCCCGTGCCACGAACGCCGCGATCCATTGGGGTCACCAGCACTGGCGTCGCCCCGCGAAGCCGCGCTTCTGCGATATAAACCTTCAGATATGCCTTATAAGTGGTCTCCGGCTCCACGTAGGTCTGAGGCCATTGCTCCTTGGAGTCGTTGTGCGCGAATTGAATGAAGAGATAGTCCCCCTTTTTCATTTGGCTGAGGATCTTGTCCAGGCGCAGGGCGTTGGCAAATGACTTCAACGTCTCACCGGACTGCGCCTGGTTTGAAACGGCAACGCCGGGTTTGAAGAAGCGCGAGAGCAATTGTCCCCAACTCACATCGCCGCCCCCATCCCGGTCAGTCACCGTCGAATCGCCGGCAATGAAAACCGTAGGGGCGCCTGGCGCCGATGTGATCTCGATGGCGCGCAGCGCAGCGTGTGAGCTGATGATCTCAATCGTCAGTTTTTCATCCCAGTCGCGTGCATTGGCGCGGTCAAACTGGTCGAGACTCACTTCTTCACGCCCGGGGGCGTTCATCGGGGGCTTCGGCAGGTTTGGCGTGCGGACATTCACGGTAAATGTCCGCTCGATGACCAGACCTGCAGGGACTTCCAGGCGTTCCAGCATCAGGTGGCCTGATTCCGCTTCGACGGTCGTGGTCGTCGCTTGCCGGGAGTCTCCAATCACGACCGTCACATTGAAGTTCCCTTCCGGAACTTTGGCCGAAAACAGAAACGGTCTGTCGCTCGTCGTCGTGCTGCCGTCGTCACCAATAGCAAGTTGGGCTCCAGGTTCGTAGCCATACCCGGCATCGCCGGAATAAGCGTCGCCGGGGGCGACTCTTGTATACCCGGTTCTCGCCGGACCCGCGCCGAAATCAAACTTCAGGTCAATCGTCCCGGCCTGAGGGATTGGAACCTGTGCCGCTGCCGAGCACGGCATATCCAGGCAGATCAGAACAAGCGAACCGCTCAAAAGGAAACTTCGCAAGGTTTTCATTGAGAACATTGACCCTCCGGATCAAGCGCTGGCAGAGATTCGCTCATCGGCTGTTTGTAGGGCCGATTTGCGCTACGACAGTTTATATTCTCAGCGGCATATATGGAGGGTAGAGCCTGTCCCAAATCAAGCCGCCCGAAGCCTGCCGTTCGAGTGATTTAGCTGCGTGTCCACCTTGGTAGACACCAATAAAGCTTAGACTTATCCCTATTTTTCCCTTGACAAGACTACTTTTCTATTGATATTTTCGCCACGCGATAAGTTTCCCTTTTGAATCGCGGGCCAAAGAGAGCGACCATCGTTTCAGGAGAGGCTACCTCAAAAAACCACGCACCCGATATCCACACTTCACAGGAGAGGAAGGGGTTATGGCGAATCTTTGCTCGGCATTACATCGTCGGCTGTCCCACCTGGCGGGGGGACTCGCAATTCTCGTTGTCTCGCTCGCGGGAGCGATTTCTCTTCACGCGCAGCTTTCCACCCAGGCAACCATCACCGGAACCGTGACGGATTCCAGCGGCGCTGTGGTGTCAGGAGCTATCGTCACCATTACCAACGACGCGACCAATGTCTCGGTTCAGACAAAGACCAACCGCGACGGCGATTATATCCAGCCTAACCTGGAAGTAGCCACTTATTCGGTGAACGTGACCAAAGTAGGCTTCAAAGCCTACACCGTGACCGGCGTCGAGCTGCACCCTGCAACTACGTCCACTGTGAATGCGGCGCTCTCGATTGGCGCTGCCACGCAAACCGTGACCGTTGCGGCAGTCTCCACCGAAGTGGAAACCACTACCCCTGAGGTTTCAGCCGATATCAGCAGCGATGAGGTAAGCACACTGCCCATGAATGGCCGCAACTATCAGGCTTTGGCGGTGATGATGCCGGGCGTGACCAACCTCCAGCAAGGGACGGCGATGACCACTGGCGGCCGCTCCACCAGCAGCCAGCTCTCCATCAACGGCCTGGACGTGGCCCGCAGCTTCTATGTGCTCGACGGCGTGTGGAACGAGAACACCGGCAACATGACGCAGGAATCGGTCATTCCGAATCCCGACTCCCTTGAAGAAGTTCGCGTGCTCCAGAACAACTTCTCCGCGCAATATTCGCTCATGGGCTCGTCGGTCATTCTAATGCAAACCAAGAGCGGCACGGCCAACTGGCACGGAACCGCTTGGGAGTTCGTGCGCAACGACGACCTGAATTCAAAGAACTACTACGCGACCAGCATCACGCCCTACAAGCAGAACATCTTCGGCTATAACGCCAGCGGCCCGGTCTACATTCCGCACGTCTATAACACTGAAAAGAAGAAGACCTTCTTCTTCTGGGACGAGCAGTTTGTGATTCTGCACGTGCCCGCCCTGGTCTTCAGCGTCATACCCAATCAGACTCAAATCTCCGGTTGCTTTTTCTCGCCCGTCAAAGACCCGACCACTGGCACTCTCTTCCCCACTTCGACGGGAGGCTCATGCCCGGCCGGCTATTACCAGATCCCGAGCGCCAGAATCAACACCAGCTCAACGGCCTATCTGGAAACGCTGTATCCGAAAACAACCAACTATTCCGTCGCCGGCAACGCCAACAATTACGAAAACAGCCAGCCGCAGATCACCGATCAGCGCGACGATGAAATCAAAATCGATCACAACTTCACTTCCCGGTATCACGCGGTGGGCGAGTACTTGGACGAATACCAGTCGTATGCCCAGAATACCGAGAGCCCAGGCACGACTCCGATCAGCACGGAGACCGACTTTACGCACAACAAACTGGCCCAGGTGTCGCTGACCCAGACCCTGACGTCCAACATGATCAATACCACCAGCGTGGCTATGAACATCTTCCTTCTGAATCTGACCCTGGTGGGAACGGATTACATCAACCAGGTGCCGGGATTCTCGGAAAATCTCTTCTATCCCAACGGCACCTATGCCAATCGCACTCCAGTGATCTCGTTCACCGGCGGCATGGCGGGAGAGGGCATCCAGGCGGCTCGACCCATTCCCCATGCCTCCGATTTGGATGATACCTTCACCGACAACTGGAGCTGGCTAAAAGGAAAGCACTACCTTACGGCCGGCATCACCTTCGTCTGGAACACCAAGCGCCAGGTTTCCGGCCAGCAGACCAATGGCTCCTTCTCATTCTCCGGTGTCTCCAGCCAGCCGACTTCGGCTCAAAAGACCGCATTGGGCGCCTGCACCGGAACAGTTCTTAACGGGATATCTGCTTCCACCCAATGCAGCCAGGATGCCTCGCTGGCAGATATGCTGCTGGGCTATGTTGCCACCTTCAGCGAAGCCAGCAACGCGCCCCATGGCGATATGCATGACTTTTCATGGTCGCCGTACATCGAAGACGAATATAAGCTGACCAAGAATCTGAGCTTTACCTTGGGCCTGCGCATCTACCACTTGCCCTTGCCTTACGGCGTGCCCAACTCTGAAACCAACTGGGGTGCGGGCGTCGACTCGGCAAACCCGTATGCCAACCCGTCCTTCGTAGCAGCGAACGCGGACACCGTGAACGAGTTTAGCGGCGCCACCAACCTCAAATACCCCGCCACCTATAGCAACGGCATGCTCTACAACAGCGGCACATCGACGGGCTTGCCGGTGAACTTCTCGAACAAGCACATCTGGTATTTTGGTCCCGATGCCGGCTTCGCCTGGGATGTATTCGGCAACGGCAAAACCAGCTTGCGCGGCGGCGTCGGCCAGTCCTACACGCGCATCTTCACCAACCAGGACTGCTCCTTCAATTGCATTGCCAATCCTCCTGTTTTCAGCAACCAGAACCTCTCCAACCTGGTATTCCCTTCAACCTCGGGCTGGAATATCACGTCGGCAGGCGGCGCCGCAAATACGGAGAGCGTCATTTCGGTCTCCGCGGCGGACTACAACGTGCAGGCCTCGCCTGTCGTCAGCTATTCGCTCGGCGTCCAGCATGAATTCCCATCCAACATCATCGCCTCCGTGGTTGGAGCCGGAAGCCGCATCCAGCATTTGGTGGGCACATGGAACTGGAATCAAGCGCCCTACTACAGCTCGGGCGGCGTCACCTACGACTTCAATCCGTTGATCAACTCCAATCCTGCAAACGGCAATAAAGGCGACAACTCAGCGTATTACGCTCCGTATCAGGGTTACAGCTCCATCAACGCTATTTCCACCCGGCTGTGGCAGGTATGGAACGGGCTCGAGGCCCAGATCAAGCATCCGGTGACGAATTCGCTGTACGTTTCGGCGGCTTACACCTGGTCGCACGACACCTCCAACAACGGCGTGGTTGACCCGTATAACCTCCAGCGCTTCCGTGGCAATGCCGCAGGCCTGAACTTTCCTCAATCGTTGGCCGTCACGGTGCTCTACGAACTGCCTTTCTTCCAGCACAGCGGCGATGAAGCGGCAAAATTGACCTTGGGCGGATGGCGCTTTAACGTCATCTCGACCTTCCGGTCCGGGGGCTCGATCACGCCCGGACTCAGCGAATCCAACCAGGGCCTTTCGGCGCGGCCGAACCAGGCCGCAAACACTTCGACCAACGGGCCCAAGCTCTGGAAAAACGCCGCAACTGCTCAGTGGTTTAACACGATGGCCTTTACGGATCCGGGCTACGGCTACTATGGCAACGCTCAGAACGGCATCATCCGCGGGCCCGGCTCGGAGGTTTGGAATCTGAGCCTCTTCAAGGAGTTCCACTTCTGGGAAAACAATATGCTTGAGTTCCGCGCCGAGTCGTTCAATCTTTTCAACCACACCAACCCCAACAACCCGAATGCGACCTTGGGCAACTCAAACTACGGGAAAGTTACTGGCGCCGCCGATCCCCGCATCCTGGAGCTCGCTCTGCGCTACAAATTCTAACTTCAGATCGCAGCAACCATTGGCGCCATCCGTCACGACGGGTGGCGCCTTATTCTCTGTGCGGGGTTTCGCGGGCTCTTCCCTCCGGATGGTCCACCATGAGCGGCATTCAATATAGGCCTTCGCCGTGATTTCCTCGCAGGTGATCCTGGATCGGGCGGTCTCACGGGCACGCAAGAGACTCCTACCTTTTTTGTTGTTGATGTACGTGGTCGCGTTCCTTGACCGCGCAAACATCGGTTTCGCAAAGCAGGCGCTCGAGACCTACGCGGGGATCACCCCGGAGGCCTACGCACTCGCTGCCGGTCTCTTCTTCATCAGCTATGCAGCCTTTGAAATCCCTAGCAACCTGATCCTTCACAAGGTCGGCGCGAGGCTATGGATGGCTCGCATCATGGTCACATGGGGCCTGGTGTCGATGGCGACGATATTCGTGGTGGGCAGCCGGTCTTTCTTTGCCTTGCGCCTGCTGCTTGGCGCCGCGGAGGCTGGCTTCTTCCCGGGCGTCATTCTCTATCTCACCTACTGGTTTCCGAATCGCGCTCGGGCGCAAGTCTTTGGCCTCTTCTACTTTGGCGCGCCCCTCGCGCTCATCTTCGGTGGTCCCATCTCCGGGCTTCTGTTGCAGATGAACCCGGTGGGTTCTCTGCGGAACTGGCAATGGATGTTCCTGGTTGAAGGATCTTTCGCGGTCGCTGTTGGTGTCTGGTCCTACAAGTACCTTGGCAATCGACCGGCCGACGCAACCTGGCTCTCGACTGCCGAGAAAGGCGCACTGGAAAACGCATTGGCGGACGAGCAGAGTCAACAATATCCTGACGGTCGCCTCAGGCTGGCTTCCATGTTGCGCGATCCTTATCTCCTCCAGTTCGCGCTCATCTACTTCTTTCTGCAGATGAGCATTTACGGGGTCGTCTTTTACTTGCCGAGCGAGGTGTCAACGCTCATAAACAAGCCAGCCGGATTTGAAGTCGGACTGGTCTCGGCGATTCCTTGGATTTGCGCACTCGCCGGCGCTTTCTTGTTGCCACGCTTGGCCGACTGGCTCAATCAACGCCGGCGCGTGACGGCGATCGCTCTTGCAGTAACGGGGTGCGCCAGCTTGCTGTTTCCGCTGGCCGGCCCGCGCGCCGGTTTGATTTCACTGTCCATTGCCGCGGCTGGCTTGATCGCCGTGCAGCCTCTCTTTTGGACGTTTCCGGCAAGTTATCTCTCCGGCGATGCAGCAGCAGCCGGTCTCGCTATGATTAACGCTCTGGGCGCCGTTGGCGGCTTTGTTGCACCGAACGTCAAGGCCTGGGCAGACGATCGCTTCAGCTCCCCTCGCGCCGGTTTATTTGTGCTCGCCATAGTCACCCTTCTCAATGCAGGATTGGTTGCGATCGTCAGGACTCCTCATCTACCGGCTAATGCTTCGCAAAAGCATAGGCAAACTTAATCAGGAGAAACATAGCTCATGCCATCGAACAAGATTCGCCAGGTTCGCGCCTTCTATCTTCAGGGCGGCGGAGCCGATTATCACGATCAGCCTCAAGGCCATTGGATTGACGATCACATTGCAACTCCGATGTCCAAATACCCGGCTTATCGCGCCAGCAGGCAGTCGTTCGGATTGAATGTGCTTGGCACGCTCGTCGTGGAGATTGAAGCAGACAACGGTGTCGTTGGTTTCGCCGTGTCTACTGGCGGAGAACCCGCAGCGTGGATCGTAGATCGGCACCTGTCGCGATTCCTGGAAGGCGCTTACGTCACTGACGTGGAACGTATCTGGGATCAGATGTATCTGTCTACTTTGTTCTACGGTCGTAAGGGACTCGTACTGAATGCGATAAGCTGCGTTGACCTCGCCTTGTGGGATCTTCTCGGGAAACTCAGGCAGGAACCTGTCTATCACCTGCTCGGAGGAGCGGTGCGCGATGAACTCATTTTCTACGCGACCGGAGCTCGGCCGGATCTTGCTCAGAAAATGGGCTTCATTGGCGGCAAGCTGCCTCTGCATCACGCCCCATCCGAAGGGGAGGACGGGTTGCATAAGAACCTTGCGCTGCTCGCGGAGATGCGTACGCGAACCGGCGATGATTTCTGGCTGATGTATGACGCATGGATGAGCCTCGACGTGAACTACGCCAGCCGGTTGGCGCATGCCGCGGCTAAGTATCGCTTGAAGTGGCTTGAAGAAGCTTTGCCCCCGGACGATTACTGGGGATACGCCGAGCTTCGGGCGAAGATGCCTCCCGGCATGCTCGTCGCCACTGGTGAGCACGAGGCCACGCGATGGGGTTTTCGCATGCTGCTCGAAATGGGCTGCGCCGACATCATTCAGCCGGACGTGAACTGGTGCGGAGGAATCACGGAACTCATCAAAATCTCAGCGCTGGCAGACGCTCGCGGCGTGTTGGTCGTGCCACACGGGTCCAGTGTCTATAGCTACCACTTCACCATTACCCGGCATAACAGTCCATTTTCAGAATTCCTGATGATGTCTCCCCAGGCAGACAAAGTGATTCCCATGTTCTCTCCGCAATTGCTTGATGAGCCCATCCCTGTTAACGGCCGAATGAAACTCTCGGACGCGCCTGGCTTTGGAGTGCGCCTGAACCCGGCGTGCAAGGTCCATCCTGTCAGCCAGTCTTAAGAATTGTTAAGCAGGTCGTCATTGATTCGCTCTGTGCGAGACTTAGGAAACGAAGAAAGACGTTTGATGGCCGCCGATCCTGAGGCAGATGAAATGGAGACCAGCGAAAACCGAAAACAGTTGTCCCTCCTGCTCGTCGATGACGACGTCGAGTTGTGCGGGATGATGAAGGAGTTCTTCGCCGGGGCAGGCCATCGTCTGGATTGCGCCAACAACGGCCGGGATGGCCTGAGCTCTGCGCTAAACGGCGCATACGATCTCGTGATTCTTGATGTCATGCTTCCCGTCTTCGACGGCCTCACCGTTCTGCAACAGTTGCGGCGGCGCAAGGAGCTTCCCGTGATTATGCTTACCGCCCGGGTCCAGCGGCACGACCGGATCTTGGGCCTGAATACGGGTGCTGACGACTATCTTCCCAAGCCTTTCGATCCAGATGAGTTGCTGGCTCGAATCCGCGCCGTCCTGCGCCGCTCCGATTCTGCTGACTTGAAGGGCGGTGCGGTTATTACCATCGGAAAAATCCAGCTTAACCCTACAACCCGCGAGACGTGGGTCGCGGGCTCGCCGGTGGAGTTGACTTCCGTCGAGTTCGACCTCCTGGAAATGCTGATCCGTTCTGCGGGCAGGGTTGTCTCGCGCGATGAGATCACCATCGCTCTTTTCGAGCGCAAAGCGACGCCATATGATCGCTTTCTCGATGTGCACGTCAGTCATTTGCGGAAAAAGCTCGAAGGCGGGCGAAATCTTATCCGCGCAGTCAGGGGAGTTGGGTATGTATTTACCGGAATGGCTTAAGTCATTACCCAGCAAGTCTCTCTATTTTGACGTCCTGCTGGCGATGGTGATCACACTGTCGCTTTCCTTCATCGTATTTCACGCCATCTCGAATCGATTGCAACAGAAAACCATCGATCCCGCCTTCGACCGCATCGACGAGTTGGAGCTTGAAAGTGCACGCGGGGCCATGAGCGTCGGAGGGCCCGAGGCATTAAGGAATTATCTTGCCAGCCTCAATCGCGTCTTTGGAGGATCGTCCCATTATTTGCTTGATGATCGCGGGATTGACCAGGTCTCTGGAGAAAACAGAGCGTCTCTCCTGCCTCCAGCTCCACGTTCGCAATGGCGGACACGCGCCAATGGCCATTACATTCGGGCACACCGGTCTGCGGACGGCCAATATTGGATTGTCGCCGTTGGCGTTCCCGAACGTGCGAATATCTGGACTTTCCTTCCCTACTACTTCCTTGTCATCGGCGCCACGCTCCTTTTGTGTTGGTTGGCTTCAGTGGGTGTGGTATCGCCAATCCGCAGAATCGCCGCTTCCATTGCGCTTTTCGGGCAGGGTAATCTAACTGTTCGCGTCCAGACCAAGCGGCAGGATGAAATCGGACAGCTGGGCCGCACATTCAATCAAATGGCCGAATTCCTTGAACGGTTGATTGTGAGTGAGAGAAGACTCCTGGGAGATGTATCGCACGAGCTTCGATCGCCGCTTGCACGACTGAAGTTTGCCGTTAAACTGGCCAGAACATCGGCGGACAGCAAGTCGGCGCTTGATCGCATTGAGAGAGACGTAGACCGGATCGCCTCGCTGGTCGCCGACATCTTGGAAATTAACTTCATCGAATGTGGCCCTGCCATCGAGGACGCCGAAATCGTGCGCGCCGGTGAAATCATCGATGAGGTCATTCGCGATTGCCAGGTAGAAGCCGAGATTCGAGGTTGCCGCATCGCGGTAAATGGCAGTGCTGCCGGCCGGGTTATGGGCAATCGTGAGTTGTTGCGACGAGCCTTGGAGAACGTGCTACGCAACGCGATTCGCTATTCACCCGAGCATTCCAACATCGATGTTTCCGTCGCTGAGGATTCTCGCACCGCTGCGATTGCAGTCCGCGATTATGGGCCCGGGGTTCCTGAGGACGCGCTGACACGAATCTTCGATCCATTTTTTCGGGTTGATGAAGCGCGCGACTTGATGAGTGGTGGTTCGGGCCTCGGCTTGTCCATCTCAAAACGAGCAGTGCAAGCGCATCACGGCACGATCACCGCAGAAAACGCATCGCCCGGCCTCCGCGTGAGAATCTTGATTCCGCTGTGCACGGCGCCCGCTCCAAAATGATCCGAAACGGTACCTCAATTTTGGCCACTTCGCAAGCTCTTGGAGTTGTTGCGATCCAACCCGACCTGATCGCTTAAGAATTCTTAAGCTTCAAAAGCGAAATATCGTACTGTAATCGTCTCAATGCCTCATGCAGCGAAGGAAATGCGCGAGGCCATTGAGGAGATTGAAATGAAGCGCACTTTCAGCTTTGCATTGTTGCTCGCTCTATTCGCAGTGCCGGCGTTTGCCGGCAACAAACCCGTAAATGTCACTATCCCGGAGAACGTGCAGGTCGGATCGACCGAGCTTCCTGCTGGCCAATACAAACTCACATTGACAGGTTCCGGATCAAACGTCCAGGCCGCCCTGTTGCAGAATCAAAAGACCGTTGTTGCGTTCTCGGCGAGGATGGTTGAAGGAAAGAACGATCCCGGAGTGGAAACAAACGGACAAGGCGGCACCCTGATCCTGGATGTGATTCGCACGGATAAGTTCAGCCTGATATTGGAAGGTGCACCACAGTCCGGACAGTAAGGCCGCGGTGGCCGGCGATAGAGGCGGAGAAGCCGCGTAGACGTTACGAGCCTGCCTCGACATCGGAAAATCGGGGCCGAAGAAGGCGCCGCCCGGTGCGGCTCAAACGCAGCAGACCCGCCTGGGTTCCGACCCATAAATTCTCTTCCGCGTCGTTCAGGATGCTCAGCACCGTGTCACATGGCAGCGTGGTCGGCGCGGACAAATGGAGGAATCCGTTTTCGAAGCGTGTTGACGCCGCCAATGCGTAATTATTCTGAGCCCTGCACCACAAGTTGGACCTGACCGAGCAGCCCTGATGAGATCGGCTTGACTTGGTCGAGATCCTGCATCTGGAACCGGTCGCCATACTTTGCGATCAGCGGCTTGTAGTCGTGTGGCGGCAGCGCCGACCAGGC
>JBEKWT010000006.1:0-27373 GCA_049512795.1 Occallatibacter sp. | reverse complement strand
TGCGTAAACTCAAACGTCGTCCGCGTGTAGTAGTCCAGCCCGCGCACCAGCCGCTGATTCAGCTTGTAGGCCACGCCGGCGGCGTCGAGCCCCGCAAGCACAGCCGCAAAGTGATCCTTCGATTCCTGCCCGAGCGAGTCGCCGACCTTCGGCAGCTTCTCGATAATCGGCTGATCCTCGGGAACTTTGCAGTCCAGCACGCGCAGCGGATTAGTCACGGCGCGCCGCTGGCAGTCCCCGCACATCTTCGGCGCGACATCGATCAACGCCGCCCGCAGCACGTCGTTGTATTTCGAGCGATCCGCTGCGGACCCGACAGAATTCAGCTCCAGCGTCCAGCCCGTAATGCCCAGCTCGTCCAGAAGCGTGGCCAGCATCTCCAAAACTTCCGCATCGCGCAACGGCGACTCGCTGCCCGACGACGGCGGTCCGATCACTTCGGCGCCAATCTGCCAGAACTGCCGGTAACGGCCCTTCTGCGGACGCTCTCTGCGGAACTGCGGTCCAATGTAGTAGAGCTTCTGCAACTGGCCGCTTTCGCCCAGCCCGTGCTCGATATAGGCCCGCACCACTCCGGCCGTATTTTCAGGCCGCAGCGTCAGCGATTGCGTCTTTTCCGACTGCGCGCGGGCGCGATCCTCCCACGTGTACATCTCTTTCGAAACAATGTCGGTCTCCTCGCCCACGCTCCGCGCAAACAGCCCCGTGTCCTCAAAGATCGGCGTGCGAATCTCCCCGAAGTTGTAGCGGGCAAAGACCTGGCGCGCGGTCGTCTCGATCCGGTTCCACAGCTCCGTCTCCGGCGGCAACAGATCCCGCGTCCCGCGCACAGCTTTCAGGGTGGCCATAACCTATATAGTCTAAATGGGAAAACGACGGCTTCAGTGCGCGGGCGAAGACGCGACTTGCCGCGAGCCCGCTATCCCAGCACCCTGTCCGCAATCCGCACCCACCACGCCGACGCGCCCGCGTAGGTGTGAACCACAAACATCTGGCACACAATCAGCACCGGCACCGTCACCAGATACACCTTATGAATGCGCCGGTTCACCACCAGATCGCGCACCACGCCGAGAAGAATCACCCCGTCGAGGCACCAGAAGTAGAGATTGTGATTGAAGATGTAGTCGATGCGGCCAAACGCAGCATCGAGCAGGCCGCATGTGGCGATGAAGATCAGCCGGCGGTGCAGTTCGGATTTCTTCCGCCACAGAATCGCCAGGCTGATGAGCGTCGCGAATGCAACCATGTCGTACCAGGGAATAATCAGAAACGAGTCGATGCCCGTCTCGTGAAGGGTATGAATATCGAAGCGCCCCATCACGATTGACGTGGTAATGCCCAGCGGAACCATCACCGTGGCCAGCGCCAAGCCGAACCATCCGAAAAACCGGTGCCACTTCA
Source organism: Occallatibacter sp. (assembly GCA_049512795.1). Taxonomy (GTDB): domain Bacteria; phylum Acidobacteriota; class Terriglobia; order Terriglobales; family Acidobacteriaceae; genus Telmatobacter. The sequence continues at coordinate 25,969 of JBEKWT010000006.1, read as the reverse complement.
CATTGTGCGTGCGCACCAGCGTGGACTGAAAAATGAAGAACAGCACCCACGTCGAGAACACGCCGCCATGAAACCAGAGGATCAGCGGTCGGGGCACCGCGGCATGGAACAGATTCTGGTCGACCGTATGGCTGAATCCCCAAACGACAATCCCCGCCACCAGCAGCGACATTGCAAAGTAGAAATATTTGTCGATGAGTCCGCCGCGCCCGGTGACCTGAACGTCGCGGCGCACAACGGCGCTTTGCGATACAGAAGCCATTGGAAGGACCTCGATTTGCGTCTTTAAGGAAATGCGAAAATGCACCCGCCATGCCCGTGGGGAAGTAGCGCAAGGCTAGCACAGGGAAGTTTTGAGGCTCAACGGAAAAATACGCGCACGCCGACGACGGACTTCAGCATCGCCTTCAATATTCGTTTTCATCGGGTAACTCAGGCTCAGGGGGGAGTCATGCACCTTTGGCTGCTAAGTGCAATTAAAGACGGCTTTGGCCGCCAGATTTAACTCAAAGTAGTACAAAGGTAATCCAAATCATAGAACCGACGATATGAATACGACTATGGTGGTATTACCCTCGACTTCTAATAAGCGCACAAAGGTAATTATGAGACGATAAGTCTCCGCCCTCGAATTGGGCCTGGAAGCTGCGCCGACACTCCTGCTTCCGTGGGCTACAAGTCGGCAGCGTCCCACTGCTAGTTAAGTTCGCTCCGACTGCGGTTGATGCGCCGGACGGAGCATTCCGGGTGGGAGAAAGCCGCTCAGAGAGGCCGCGAACGGAGCCGCACATGCAACGCCTGACTGAATTAATTGTCCGCACTTTTTCTTATCCAGCACCGGCAATGGTCGATCCCAAAATCCTCCCTCTTCCGAGCAAGCAATCGATCTTCTATGCCACGCAGCGCCGCGCTGGCGGCATCCTGGCTGGAGCCGCGCTTTTGCTGGCGGCCGCCGGCGCACAGGCGCAATTCGGCTCGCAACCTGTGGGAGCAACGACGGGCAATCAGAATGTAACGGTTGCCGCGTCGGTGTCTGGCACGGTTAGCAGCGTTGAAATCCTCACGCTGGGCTCGCCCTCCGGCGATTTCGCGGCAGGCACAGGCACTTCGAATTGCGCATCGGCCACGTTGGCCGAGGGCGCCACCTGCACGGAGTCGATCGATTTCACGCCCGCCAAGCCCGGCCTCAGATCTGGCGCGGTAGTGCTGGTGGGCACGCCGTCCGGCGGCTCAGGCCAATCCGTTCTGGGCACCGCATATCTCTCTGGCACTGGAGTCGGCGGCTTGGGTGTGCTGGTAGCAGGCAACCTGCAGCCTGTCGCCGGCCAGCTTGGTCTCTACACCTCAGTGGGCGATGGTCACCCGGCCACGCAGGCCGAGCTCTATTTGCCCAGCGGCATCGCCCTCGATGGGGCCGGCAACCTGTATATCGCCGACAGCCTGCACAATCGCATCCGCATGGTGTGCGCCAGTGCAACCAGCGCCACCATTCAGGGAACCAGTTGCACCGGCGCCGGAATCATCTCGACCATCGCGGGCAGCGGCAATCCCTCCTATGCGGGCGACGGAGGCCCCGCGGCAAGCGCCACTCTGAACACTCCCGGCGACGTAGCTATCGATGGCGCTGGAAATCTCTACATTGCCGACAGCGGCAACAACGTGATCCGCATGATCGCTGCTGCCACGGGCGTCATCACCACAATCGCCGGCAACAACGGAGGCGCCGTTTGCGGCTCCAGCAGCGACGCGGTCGGCGACGGCTGCCCAGCCGCGCAGGCGACGCTCAACCAGCCGCAAGGCGTCACTCTCGACGCCAACGCGAATCTTTACATCGCCGACACCAACAACCATCGCATTCGCGAAGTAAGTTCGGCCTCCGGCGTCATTTCCACCATCGCGGGCAACGGCTTCGCCAACGGCAACGGCACCGGCGGCTACAACGGCGACGGAATCGCAGCCACCAGCGCCAAGCTCAACTTTCCCTACGCCGTGGCCTTCGATGCCTCCGGCAACATGTACATTCCCGATTCCGCCAATCACCGCATCCGCGAAGTGATGGCGGTAGGCGGCATCATCACGCCGGCCAGCACCATCTCCACCTTTGCCGGAACCGGAAACGCAGCCGCTACGCCCTGCACGGCGACGCCGGTTGCCGCCAACCAGGCGGACGTATGGTCGCCGTCGGGTGTCGCGGTCGATGCCGCGGGCAATGTCTACATTGCCGAGACGCAGAATGCCGCCATCCGCAAGGTCAGCGTGACCACTGGCCTCATCTCCACGCTGGCCGAAAACGGTTGTGGCGATTTCTACGCCGGGGGTCAATTCCAGCCTGTGCAGCTTTACGGACCGGTCGGTCTCTACCTCGACGGCAGCGGCGATCTCTATGTTGCTGACACGCTGGATATGGTGGTGCGCGAGATCCAGGGCAACTTCGCCGCGCTCGATTACACTGCGCCTATTCGCCAGGGAAGCACTTCCGCGACCGAGGATGAGACGGTCGAAAACGACGGCAATGCCGCGCTCGACCTGACCGCGATCGTCCCCACCACCAATGCGGCGGTTGATGCAACTGTCCCCAACTCCTGCACGAACGGCGATTCGCTTGCAGTCAACGCCGATTGCACGATTGGCGCTGTCTTCGCTCCGGCCGCCACTCCGACGCTCCCGGCAAATCAAACCGAAACGCCGAACATCGACGTCACCGAAGATGCTCAGCCCAGCGTTGCCGCCGCCAGCTCGCCGCTCGACATCGAGCTCATTGGCACCGCGGAGCCTGTCAATTCCACCACAACGACGTTAGCTTCCAATCCCGATCCCTCCGGCTTCGGGCAGAATGTCACCTTCACCGTCACGGTGGTCACCGGGGCAGGGACCGGAAACCTTACAGGAACCGTCAGCATCGCAGACACCTTTCGTGGCACTACGACCCCCCTGGCCTCGGGCCTTGCGCTCAATGCCTCGGGCGTTGCAACCTTCTCCTCTTCCACGCTCGCTGTCGGCCAGCACTCCATCGTCGCCACCTACGCAGGCGACACAATGCACTTCACCAGCTCGTCGGCTCCGGCACTCGTCCAAACCGTTCTTGAAGGCACTTCCGCAGGCCTGATTTCAACCGCAAATCCATCCACGATTGGTCAAAGCGTCACCTTCACGGCCACAGTGTCCGTCTCCGGCGGCGGAGGCGTCACGCCCGGCGGCACATTGACTTTCTTGGACGGGACCACTGTACTGACCACGCAGGCGATCAATGCCGGCGGTGTTGCAATGTACACCACTTCGACGCTGACAGCCGGCGTGCATCAGATCACGGCGGTCTATAACGGCGACGCCGCCAAGCAGATTCAGGGCAGCACATCGGCCGTCCTCAATCAGGATGTGCAGGCGCCCACCACCGCAACACTCACCTCAAGCCTCAACCCGTCGCTCTACGGCAACTCCGTCACCTTTGCCGCAACCATTCCGCCCAGCGGCTCTGCGGCGCCAACAGGCACGGTGAGTTTTCTTGATGGCGCCACGCAGGTCGGCACGGGAACGCTCAGTGGCAATCCGGGCGTCGCGACATTCACCACCGCGACCCTCAACATGGGTACGCACATCATCACTGTGTCCTATCCAGGCGATTCGTTTAACGGGCCAAGCAGTTCTTTGCCTTTGAGCCAGGTGGTTAACCAGACCTCAACGTTGACCACCGTCACCGCAACTCCCACTCAGGGAATCGCTGGTGGGCAAGAGACGATCACGGCAACCGTCAAAGTGACCTCGGGTTCCGGAACACCCACGGGCACTGTCACATTCACGTCGGGAACCACGCAACTTGGCAGCGCGCCCCTCAGCGGCGGAGGGACGGCAACGATCACACCGGCGCTGGCGCAGGGAAGCTACCAGATCGTAGCCACCTACAGCGGCGACTCCAACAATCTGGGCAGTGCGTCGGCGCCTCTCGCGCTCACCGTTGTGCAGGCCAACACCCAGACCGCGCTCACCGTTTCGCCCAACCCGGCGCTGGTGCTGGCGCCCATTACATTCACCGCCCAGGTATTGGGTAACGGCGGCACGCCCACGGGCAGCGTCAACTTCCTCGCCAATGGAAGCGTGATCGGCGCCGGACCCGTGAACGCCTCGGGAACGGCCACGTTCACCACCGCAACATTGGCCGCGGGCACTTACTCCATCACGGCCACCTATACCGGCGACGCCAACAATGGCAGCAGCACTTCATCGCCAACATCGCTCACCATCGCGCTGGCCACAACCGCCACCGCGATCACCGTCACTCCCAACCCCGCGCTGGTCGGGGCGGCCGTCACCATCACCGCCAAGGTCACCGGCAATGGCGGAACGCCCACCGGCAGCGTGAACTTCATCGCCAACGGAACCACGCTCAACACTGCAACTCTCGCCGCGGGAACGGCCAGCTTTACCACTTCCACGCTGGCTCCCGGAACCTACGCCGTCACGGCGAGCTACCTGGGCGACGCAGCCGACTCGCCCAGCACCTCAAATTCAATCAGCGAAGGCGTCGGCCTCATTCCCACCTCCACCAGCCTGGGCTCCTCGGTAACCTCCGGCCCGCCTGCGCAGGTCGTTCTGGTAGCGACGGTTCTCAATAATGGCGCGGGAATTCCACCAACCGGCACCGTCACCTTCATGAGCAACAACACTCAGGTCGGGTCGGCCACATTGAACGCGAGCGGCGTGGCGACAATCACTCCCAACCTCGACGCAGGCGTCAGCTACAACATCGTCGCCATGTATAGCGGCGATGCGGATCATAGCCCCTCCTCCTCGCCCACAATCCCCGTTTCAGGCACGCCGACCCTGTTCAACCTGGGAGTGAATCCCGCCAGCGTGACCATGGCGACTTCGCAGAACGCCACCGTGACTGTGAATCTGAGCTCCAACGGGACCTTCGCTGACACCATCGGATTAGGCTGCGCTTCGCTGCCCGTTGGAGTCTTCTGCCACTTCTCCAGCCCCAGCGTGAAGCTCACGGCAGACGGTGCCGCAAGCGTTCAGCTCACCATCGACACCAACAATCCGTTGAGCGGCGGCTCTTCGGCAATGAACTCGTCGCCCATCAACTCCCCGCAGGTCACTTCGAAGTTCTCGTTGGCCGGTCTCTTCCTCCCCGTCAGCGTGCTCTTCGGATTTGTCTTCTGGTGCCTGCGCCGCCGCAACGCCCGAATTCTCACCATGTCCTTAATCCTTCTGCTCTCTGCCGCCGCGCTCGTGGCCACCGGATGCGACAGCTATTCCGTGAACACAGCCACGCCCGGCAATTACGTCATCCAGGTAACCGGCACCGGCGCAAGCACTAACGCACAGCAGTACCAGGACGTTTCACTCACCATCACCAAATAGATCCGGAGGGCCTCGCAAAACCAGACTTGCTGCATTCCGAAGCCGCGACATTCAAGTCGACGCGACAACAAGGCGCGTCGACACTGAAGAGAGTCAAATAAGTCTCAGTAACTCTGGTTTTGCGACCTATCGCCGAGCGGGCGCGGGAGAAAGATGAAACCTTTGCAGCTTTTGAATTTCTGCCGGAACCAACGATCGGGTCTGCGGGTCCAGTCCGGCAGGCCGGGTTTCGAGGTTCGGTTGGCCGCGGCTCTTTTACTGGTGATCCTCATCGGATCGATCGGGCCGCGTTTATCGCGCGCGCAGGTTGTATCTGCCGGCGACCAGGGAGGGGCCAGTTTGTCGGCTGGCGTCCTGGGCTCCGGATACACCCTCCAATACGGCCAGCGGAAGATGGCTGGCATCGCGGGCTTCGTCGATTTCGACACCAAGCGCCGCCTCGGTATCGAAGCCGAAGGCCGCTGGCTTGAGTATTTTCAAACTGCGAACGTTCACGCCGAAACCTATTCGATTGGCGGTCGATATCACTTCGACGTCGGCCGCTTTCAACCCTACGCCAAGGGCCTGGTTGGCCTCGGCGACTTCAACTTCCCGTATAACTACGCCCACGGGCGCTACTTCGTGGTCACCGCAGGCGGCGGATTGGACTTCCACTGGACGCACAGAATCTACATCCGCGCCGTCGACTTCGAATATCAGGATTGGCCCAACTTCACCTTCGGCAACATGAATTCCTTCGGTGTCAACGCGGGCCTTCGCGTGCGCATTTTCTAGCCTCAGCCTGAGCATCAACCGAAAGCGAGCCGGAGACGAGCCTCGTCGTTAGCGCTCCCAACCTCCCACAAAGACCGGGTGCCCCCGGTCCCTCGCCTTTGGGGACCGGGGGATACCACGGAATCGGATCAGCCAACAACCTGGACCACTGTCGGCCCATCTTCGCTGGGGTGGCACAAGCCGCGTTTCGCCGTACCGCAATCGGGAAAATCCCGAGCCTGCCACGCCTTAATCGTGATTCAGATCACGGCCCTTAGCGAGACTCTGCCGATAACCTCTAAGCAAAGGCGCAAACCACAACGCGCCCGCGATCGAGGAGCAAGATTTCCATGGCTTATGTCGTCACCGATGCCTGCACCAAGGATTTCGTTTGCGTGGCCGAGTGTGCCACCGCCGCCATTGCGCCCGCTCAGGGCGATCCCGCGGCCGCAACCGTCTCACAGGTCTATATCAACCCCGATGAGTGCATCGACTGCGGCAACTGCGCCTCCATCTGCGCGCAGAATGCCATCTTCTCGCTCGATGAGCTGCCAGCCGACAAGGCGCACTTCGCCGAGACGAACCGCAAATACTTCAACTAGACCGCATTTCTCACCTTTCACGGCAAGGCGCAGCGCCGGTCTCCAGACCGGCTGTCGTGCGAATCTCCAGGCCCGCACAAGTCCACCGTGCTCAACAATTAGGTGGGTTGCCGAGGGCGTGGAGGGACTCAGCGAGGCCGCGGCCATTGCCAGAGCCGCCGCCAGTGATGAGGATCGTGTTGCCGGTGGGATTCATGAGAGCTGTTGCCTCTAACTGGCATGATAGCCGGGTTTGGTAAGGCTCCGGTGATTAGGGCCACCGGCGAGAATAGAGCCAAAATGGGCCGCAACGGGCAGTTATTTACCACCTTGAGACCGACCTACTGCGGAGTGATCTAAATCACTCGCCGACCGCTTGACCCAAATGGATAATGAAGCATCGATTACGAAGCAACGCCTTTGCCGGGCATCTTTGTTGTCGACCTCGACTGATTCTGTTCGGCGCCTTGCCGATAGGAGTCGAAGGAGGATGCCGATATGGCAACCCAACCGTTCGACAACGCCCACCTGCTGACAGCTTCGCCATCCCTACTTGCGCCACAATTGCAGCTGAGCAGTTATGCCCCCACAGTAGCTGGAGCTGAGGTTTTGAGGAGCGGGGCTGTTCCTGCAGACGCGGAGTGGCCTGCCGAGGCGATCGTCAATCTGCATCGATTAGGGAAGGGCGTATGCTGGGCGCTAGGCATCGAAGGCGCGACGGCACTCAGCCTTTACAGCATCTGGTATCTGTGGCATCTTTGGCTGTAAGTCGCACCGGCATACCGAAACTTCGCGGGAAACTCGACTCGCCTTTGAGTGCCAAAACGGTTCTCTATTCCGACCCTTTGCATCCAAATAGAGGCGATACATATTTAGTGTCATTTCGAGCAGGCAATCCGCATTTTAGTCTTCAAATCTGCGATGATGGCGAGATGTGCCTGAGGGCACATTGAACAGATAGGATCCACCGCTAAAGTGAAACCCGCAATGCGCCGTGTGGCGCTGATCTACAACCCGGCATCAGGCCAATACTCCGCGCGAAGGCATGCGGCCGTCGGCGAGATCAAGGCCGTGCTCCAAGAAGCGGGGATTGAGGCGGAGGCATTCGAAACCGGAGCACCGGGCAGCGCGACAACCCTTGCAGAACAGGCCGTGCGTGAAGGCTTCGATACGATTCTGGCTTGCGGCGGCGACGGCACGGTCCATGAGGCCGTGCAGAGCATGGTCGGCACCGACGTGGCGCTGGGAGTGGTTCCACTGGGCACTGCCAACGCCCTGGCAGCGGACCTGGGACTGATCGCATCGCCAGCCAAAGTTGCGCGCAAGCTGCTGGATTCCACACCGGCTCGGGTATCAGTCGGTCGTATCCACTACAAGGACAACGCCGGAAACTCCGGCTCACGCTATTTCATCGTAGCGGCGGGAATCGGCGCCGATGCTTTGCTGATGTCACGGCTGGACTCGCGGCTGAAGCGAAGACTGGGATATGTTCTCTACCTGATCGAGGCATTCCGGATTTGGGCGACCTCGCCATTTCCACTTTTCGAGGCGGAACTACCGTCGAATGGAAACGGCGGCGGACGCGTGGTGGAAGTTTCGCAGTTGCTGGCCGTGCGGGTCCGTTCCTTCGGCGGAGTCTTGCGCACGCTTGCTCCAGGCGCAAGTTTGCGCAATGGCAGCCTCAGCATGCTAGCTTTCAAGACGCAAAGCCGGTTGCACTACCTTTCATTTCTGCTCGCCGTAATCGCTGGACGGCACACGTTCAACCGTGATGTGGAGCTGATGGACTCGCCGTCGATCGAGTGTCGCGCACGCAACGGCTCATCCGAGGAACTCTTTGTCGAGGCGGATGGAGAGGTTCTGGGCTCTCTGCCGGTGCGGCTCGAAGTCGTTCCTCACTCGCTTACGCTGCTGATCCCATCGGGCGCGCAACCGTGAGGAGCACGGCGTAGTCTGGTTTTTCCCGCACTATGTGGCGACAGATTCCCGCGAGCGGCGCCTTGCCCAGAAGAACGCCCCCCGGCTCATTCCTCGTAGAGATAGCCTTTGGCGGTTTCCTCAAAACGGCACAGATCGTCTGCTTTCCAGGCGTCGCATCGGTGGAGCTCGCAGGCCAGAAGATCAGCGACGGCGGGTGCGGCATCGATGGCGGCGCGCGCATCGAGAAAGAGAGCTCGGGTGCGGCGGGCGAGCACATCCTCGACCGTACGAGCCATTTCGTACCGTGCCGCCCAAACGACCTCGCGCCGCCGGAAGGGCAGGCGCGGGTGAAGCAAAGCATCGAGATTCGCATCGAGATTCGCGTCGAGATTCGCATCCGGGGCGCTCGAATCCTGGGCGGAAAGTGCGCGCAGGGCAGGAAGATCGGAACCATAAACGCACTCCCATGTGGAGTTCGCAGTGGTGGCGTCGGGGGTCCAGCCGTGAAGCCTTAATTCCAGAGTTGGAGACGAACGTTTGGGGAGGGCTGCGACTTGCGTGGCTCGATCGATTGTGTCCTGTCCCATGCGGCGGTAGGTAGTCCACTTCCCACCCGTCACCGTAATGAGGCCCGACGCGGAAACCAGGATGGTGTGATCGCGAGATAGTTTTGAAGTCTTGATCCCGCCTTTGCGGACTAACGGCCGCAGACCCGACCACATGCTGAGAATCTCTTCGGGGCGTGGCGCACGGCCCAGGTAACGAGCGATATGGTCGCGCAGGAACTTCTTCTCTTCAGGAAGGGCGCGCGGCTCAGGCGAGGGAGTGTGAACGGGTACGTCGGTGGTTCCAACAAGCAGCGCGCCGAGCCAGGGAATGGCGAAGAGGACGCGTCCGTCAGCCGTTTTAGGAATCATGAGCGCGGTGTTTCCGGGCAGGAAGGAACGCGGGAGAACGAAATGCGATCCCTGGCTGACGACCAGGAATGAGCCGCGGGGGCGGCCTTCGAGCGCGAGTGTTTCCTCGGCGTGAACACCACATGCGTTGATGACTGCCTTGGCCTGCACATCGAAGACGGAGTCGCCTTCGCGGTCGTGGGCCTGGATGCCGACAATTTTACCGCCGCGCTCGATCAGACCCGTGGCTTCAACATAGTTGATGGCGGTTCCACCATGATCCTGAAGGGTTCGCAACAGCGCGATAGCGTATCGCGCGTCGTCGAACTGGCCGTCGTGATAGAGAATGCCGCCGCGGAGGTGGTCGCCGGTCACGCCGGGCAGTTTTTCCAGAGTGCTCTCGCGGGAGAGAAGTTCTGACCGGCCGAAAGATAGCTTGCCCGAAAGCCGCTCGTAGATCTTGAGGCCCACGCCATAGTAAGGAAGGGAAAGATAGCTGTAAGCCGGGACGACGAAACTGAGATCGTGAACCAGGTGAGGCGCGTTGCGCAGCATGTGGCCACGCTCGCGCAGGGCGTCGAGGACCAGCGTCAGGTTCATCTGCTCGAGATAGCGCACGCCGCCATGCACGAGCTTGGTGCTGCGGCTGGAGGTTTCCTTGGCGAAGTCAGAACGCTCGACAAGCAGCGTGCGGTAGCCGCGAGCGGCAGCTTCTACCGCTGTACCCAAACCAGTGGCTCCGCCGCCGATGACCAGTACGTCCCAGGGCTCGGCTTGCTTTCCCAGCTGGTTGAGAATTTCTGCTCTTGTGGTCACGCCTCACACTTCCTTTCCTGATGACCGGATGACGGAAAACAACACGATTTGAGGCGAGACATGACTCGACGCACACTTAGCTACGTCGCGAGCCGGTACGCGCCTTCGATCAAGGTAAATGGCTGTTTTTCCGCCCAGACTCTGGTCTCTCAGTGGGCGCGATGTTGGGCGAACCCAGGTAACTTGCAGGATGCGCCGGCCACGATTGCAGTGGCCGGCATGCCTGCTAGATGAGAGTTAGTAAATCAACTTCAACGCGAACTGGATCACGCGCGGGGTGAAGGTGCTGGAGGTTTGGCCACCACCGCTTGCGTTGTTGAGGCCTAACGAGGCGTTCGCGGCCTGCGTGCCGGAGATATCGGGGTTGGAAGTGGCCGGCAGATAGAGGTTGGAGTGATTGAAGATGTTGTAGAGCTCGGAACGGAACTCGATCTGCATGCCTTCTTTTGGCAAGTTGAAGCGCTTATTGAAGTCGAGGTCGGTTTGATACAGCGGTGGGGTGCGGCCCGGATTGCGCGACATATTGCCGAACGGAGGCTGAAGAATGCCACTGGCATTGTCGATCGCGGGAATCTGGACGGCATTGAAGTTGACGTATTGGACGGCGCCTGTGTTGGCTAACCGCACGCTGCGCCCTTGCGTGAGAGGCACGCCGGGCACTTGGTTGGGTCGATAGAGGTTAGCGCCGCGGTAGTTCTGGTTCGACGGGATTTGCGTGGAGGCAAGTTGGGCGGAGTTCGGCCCGTATTCAAGGTTGAACGGCGTACCGGCCTGGGCCGTGTTGATTGCGCTCACCTGCCACCCACCGAGGATCGCATCCGTAATGGGATTGAGATCGTGCGCGAAAGTGCGGCCATGCCCGAACGGGAGATCATAGACCAGGCTGGTGATATTGGCGAGCGGTAGGTTGTAGTCCGATTGCGCATAATCGGCACTGAGGTGGTTGGCATCCTGCACCGAAGGCGTATTGCCTTCGAGCGACGCGCTGGCGTTATCCAGCGAGTGCTCCCAGGTGAAGCTGTTGAGCAAGGTCAGGCCACCGACCATGCGCTGCTCATACCGCACCTGCAACGCGTTGTAATTGGAAAAGAACTCGTTGAGGGCTTCAGTAATATCCGAAGGCCAGTTGGCAAAAGGACGCGAGTAAGTGCCCGTGGGGGAGATGTTGCGTTGATTGCCGTTGATAAAGCCCTGCAGCTTGAGGCCATGGTTGCCAACATAAGCGACGTCGACCAGGCCGTTCTTAGTGATCTGCCGTTGCACGGCGAGGAAAAAGCTCTCTACATAGCTATCCCGTGTATCCTTTGGCACCCAGGTGATGTTATCGGTGGCGTAATTGAAGCTGGTTACCAGTCCCGACGGGAAGCCCTGCGACGCTGTCGCGTAGCAGCTTTCCGTTGTTGTTCCCGTGGTGATGATCTGGGCGGGGAGTGGTGTAGAGCAGTGATTGCTTGTGGTTGGCGAGATCTGGCTGACGGAGGCGAACTGCGCCTGCGGGGCATTGATGGCCTGGATGTCACCGGAGCCCGCGCGCGTGTAGTGAACATAGCTGGTGCCGAATCCGCCACGGATGGACAACTCAGGAAGAGGCGAATACGCAAATCCTACACGCGGCGCAAGGTCGGATAGGTCTGGGTTGATGAGGGTTTTGCCATACACGCCGCTGCCAGCAGGCATGGGTGTAATGCCTGTGACCGCGGTTGCATTGGGATTGATGGTGAATACCGTTTGCGAGCCCGGATCCCAGTTGGAGACGTAGTTATGTTGCTCGGAATAAGGCGAGCCGTACTCCCAGCGGAGGCCGAGGTTCAAGGTCAGGTTGCGCAACATCTTGAAATCATCCTGGGCGTAGACGCTTTCAATAGTCTGGCGCAGATGAGCCTCAAAGTAATTTGCCAGTGAGTAAGCGCTGGTTGTGCCGAAGAGGAAGTCGGCGAAGTAGGTATCGGCAACGACAGTTGAGTTGAGGGCGGGATTTGCGTTTCCCTTCGTGCAGGTGCCGACCCCCGGAATCACGGTTGCCGCGGGGCATGCGCTATAGCCGCCGCCATAGGTAAACGAGCCGTAAAGCGGGTTGTTGTCGAGCACCCCCATCCAGATATGTTCGTATTCGTAGCCGAACTTGAGGGAGTGGTTGCCTCTGACCCAGGTGAAATTGGCCTTGGGATCGAGGAGCGCGGGATCCTGGAACTGTGGGTTGGTGGTCTGTCGGCCAAACGACGTAAAGCCACCGGTAATGCCGACGGCAGGCAGACCGCCTGCGACAGCGGGCGCGGTGGGCAGGCCGGGGATCGGCTGACCATTGACCAGGACCGGGGCTGTTCCTTCGCTCAAAGGCGTCTTGCCGGCCTTGGTCCGCGAGATACCCAGGCGCAGATCGAGGATCCGGTTGGAGCCGAAAGTGCCCGTATAGCCAATCGCGATTTGCTGGTCCAAGATGCGCTGCGGCCCGGCGGTTTGGCCTTCCAGCGGAAGGGGAATGGTAGGGAAGTTGATTTCCGTTTCCTTGCGGTCGCTGACGCGCAGAAAGTAGCGCGCAGACGGGCTGGCCGCATAATCCAGGCGCAGATCACCCTTGTCTGAGTAGTCGCGGAAGGGTATCAGCACTGGGTAATCGCCGCTGTTCGCGCCCGTGGTCGCAAGCCCTGCCGTAGGCAAACCCTTGATCTTTTGAAACGCGGCGACAATTTGAGCAGATAGCGGATCAATGGCGCCGGGGATGGAGGAGATGTTTGTGCCGGCAGGGTAGACGGTGCCGGTGACGGGGTTGCGGACCGGTACGACAAAAATGCCGTTCAACTCGTTCTGCGTAGGCAGCGTGAGAACAAAGAGTGGGTTGTTGATAGCCCGCAGGCCCTCATAGTCAAGAAAGAAGAAGACCTTATCTCTGATGATGGGGCCGCCAAAGTTGCCGCCGAATTGATTGCGATGGTACGGGGGCTTTACGAATGGAACTGGCCCCGCAGTGGTGATTGTGGTCGGCTTGAAAAAGCCGGGGGCATTCAGATCGGTGTTGCGGAGGAACTCATATGCCGTGGCGTGGAACCTGTTGCCGCCGGATAGTGAAGCCACGTTGATGGTTGCGCCGGAACTGCGGCCGTACTCCGCGCTCTCGTTGTTGGTAACGACGCTGAACTGGTCAACGGAGTCCGGAGGGACAGAGATGATCTGATTGTCGAAGCCCTGATTCGACTCGCCATAGGAGTTGTTGTCCATGCCGTCAAGCAGGAAGTTGTTGAAGACCGAGCGCTGGCCGTTGACGTTGTACGCGCCCGCACGGACGGGGCTATTGATGTTGCTGGTCGTGGTGGCCTGGGTTGGCGCCTGGCGCACGCCGCTCACGAGGGCAAGCAGATCGGTGTAATTCCGGCTCACGAGCGGAAGCGCCGCGCTCTGATAGCCGGTGATCGCCTGGTCGCGCTGGCTGTCCTCTGTTTCGACCTGCAGGGAGACGCCGTTGACTTCAACCGTGGTCGCCTGGGCGGTGCCAACTTTCAGAATGAGATCAATACGTTGGCGTACGCCGACCGAAACCAGAACATTGTCGGCGATGGCGGTCGAGAATCCCGCGTGCTCGCAGGTGACTTTATATGTGCCGGTATGCAAGTTGGGGATTTCGTACTCGCCCGAGTCGCCCGAAACGCCGGTGTACACCACGCCGGTGGCCTTATTGACCGCATCCACGTTCGCTCCAGGGACCACCGCTCCCGAAGAGTCTTCAATTACGCCGACCAAACTGCCGGTGTCGAACTGCGCGAAGACCATGCGAGACGGAAGCACGAAAAGAAGCGCGATTGCAAGAAGAAGCCATCCGGAACCTCGAATCCCGCATTTCGTCCTGCTGTTCGTTCCGGATTGTTGGTTCGCAGATTGGTTTGAAGAATTCATATTGCCTCCCAAAGATTTCGTTTCAAGATCGGTTGACTGAATTCCCTGTTCGCCAGGGCTATCGACTTATCGCAGACACCGTCATCGGAGAACCCGATTGCTCATTTGAAATTGATGAGAAAGCCACGCCCCAGAGTCACGCGTTCGTCAAAGGGGACGAGACGCCTGTTGGCCTGCCGCAGCGGCCACAGGACTGGATTGGCTCGGGGCTTGAAACAGTACCCTGAGTCATTGGGTTCTAGACGATTCAAAGCCATCCTTGGCCACTTCCGTTAAGATTCGAGGAATACACGGTTAAAAGTCTGCCAAAGACAAAAAATCCACCCCAAAAACAGATCCCTCCTCTCGGCACGCACTTGCACTAGAACGGTTCAGGAGAAGCTGTATTTGGCGGTGGATTTCTCTTGGTCTTTTTCCGCGAAAGGAAGCTAACAAATGCGCAATAAACGTGTCAAGGAGAATTTGCCGCAGGCGGGAAGCGAGGCGGATCAGCGCTCCGGGCGCGGTCAGGCAATTACGCTCGATGCGGATTTCCACGTGCGGTGCTGGCTTTCGGCCACTCCGCGATACGTAAGCGTTCCCAGCCAGGTGTTCAGCCCTTCAGCCAATCCGGCATCCTGACGCAACGCCTCGCGAGCACCAATATTGGCCAGGCGCAGCAGGTGGGGGAAAGTGGAATTGGTGAGCGCCAGCGTGGAAGTGTGAGGCACCGCGCCCGGCATGTTGGTGACGCAGTAGTGGACCACGCCATCGACGACGAAACTTGGATTCGAGTGCGAGGTGGGCCGCGCCGTCTCAACGCATCCGCCCTGGTCGATGGCCACATCGACTATGACGGCACCAATTTTCATTTGGGACACCATGGAACGCGTGACGAGTTTCGGAGCTGTGGCGCCGGGGATCAGGACTCCGCCAATAACCAGGTCCGCCTCGCTCGTGGCCTGGGCAATGTTGTAGCTGTTTGAGGCCAACGTGTAGAGGCGCCCACCGAAGGTGTCATCGAGTTCGCGGAGCCGGTTCAGATTCACGTCGATGAGAGTAACTTTGGCGCCGAAGCCGAGCGCAATACGGGCTGCATTCGTGCCCACGATGCCTCCACCTAGGATCGTGACATGCGCCGGCGGCACGCCGGGCACACCGCCCAGCAGAATGCCGCGGCCTCCGCGTTCTTTTTCGAGATAGCTGGCGCCGACCTGCACGCTCATGCGGCCTGCGACCTCGCTCATGGGCGTAAGGAGAGGCAATGTTCCCTGCGGGTCGCGCACCGTTTCGTAGGCGATGCCGATGACCTTCGATTCGAGAAGCTTGTCAGTGAGCGCGGGCAGTGGAGCCAGATGCAGATAGGTGAAGAGAACCAGTCCTTCGCGGAAGTAGACGTACTCCTGTTCGATTGGCTCCTTGACCTTGACGACCATCTCCGATTTGCCCCAGACAAAGCCTGCCTCGCCGACGATTTCCGCGCCGGCATTCTGGTACTCCGCATCGGGGAAACCGGATTGCGCCCCGGCAAGTGTTTCGACGAGAACTTTGTGGCCGGCTTCGGTGAGCGCTTTGACACCCGCCGGCGTAACGCCGACCCGGGCTTCGTTGTCCTTGATCTCTTTGGGAACGCCGATGATCATGGTTCTCTTTCCCGTGCGAGGCTGCCTCCGCGTTGATTTGATGCTCTCTGGGGAGGGCTGCTTGTCGGAAGCCGGCGCGCCGAATGGGAGGGCTGAACGCGGTGACCGGGTGCCAGGCTTCCGACTTCAAGCGATTCTACGGCGCAGACTGCTTCCAATGTATGCAAAGTTTGTGATATACCGGCCGAATGGGAACGAAACGTGATTCAGAGACCATGTTGGAGCAACAATCGCCCGCGGCTGCGGTAAACCTGGGAATGCCGGCGGGAGCGATGGCTGGATTGGACGAGCTTGATGCCGCGATTTTGCGCTATCTGGCGCGTCAGGGACGGGCGACGAACTACGAGGTGGGCGAGGCCGTGGGCCTGTCAGCGTCGGCGGCGTCGCGACGCATTCTGGCGCTGGAATCGTCGGGGGCAATCCGAGGCTACCGCGCGATTATCGATGACAGGCTGCTGGGCAAGCAGATGACGGTCTATATTCGCGTCACACTTGAGCGCCAGTCATCCACTGTGCTGAGTGCCTTTGAGGACGCTGTACGCCACTGCCACGACATCGTGAGCTGCCACCTGCTGGCCGGCCAATACGATTACATCCTGGTGGCTCGCGTGGCTGGAATCGACGACTACAACCGCCTGCACCAGAACGAACTCTCGCGGCTTCCAGGCGTGATCCGGCTGGAGACCAGCTTCGCGCTGAGGGATGTGCTGGAGGTGAAAGGGTAGAAGTTCGAAATTATCAAAGCCGAGCCCCATTCAGGTTGGCTACTCCATCGTTTCGCGCGCTCTACGCCACAAGTCGAGGTCGCCCTCCTGAGCGTAACGGTCGATTTCCTTGAGCTCCGCAGCGGTGAACTTGAGGTTCTTCAGCGCGTCGAGCGAGTCGTCGAGCTGCTCGACGTTGCGCGCGCCGATGAGGGCCGAGGTCACACGCCTGTCGCGCAGCACCCAGGCGATGGCCATTTGCGCGAGGGTCTGGCCCCGGGCCTGTGCAATGTCATTCAGCGCGCGGGCTCGCTTCAGGTTCTTCTCGCTCAAAAACGCTTTCATTAGCGAGGAGCCTTCACTCTTGGCGCGCGAGTCTTTGGGAATGCCTTTCAGGTACTTGCTGGTGAGCAGGCCCTGAGCGAGCGGAGAAAAGGCGATACAGCCTGCGCCAATTTCATCAAGCACGGCAAGAAGGCCTTTTTCGATCCAGCGGTTCAACATTGAATAAGAGGGCTGGTGAATGAGCAAAGGTACGCCCATCTGCTTGAGGATCTTCGCTGCCTGGCGCGTGCGATCGGGATTATAAGAAGAGATGCCGACATAGTGAGCCTTGCCCTGATGGACGGCGGAGACGAGCGCACCCATCGTCTCTTCCAGGGGGCAATCTTTCCAGGGTCGATGCGCGTAGAAGATGTCAACGTAGTCGAGGCCCATGCGTCTGAGGCTGTCGTCGAGCGAGGCGAGCAGGTATTTTCGCGATGCGCCAATGCCGTAGGGGCCGGGCCACATATCCCAGCCGGCTTTGGTGGAGATGATGAGCTCGTTGCGCAGGGCGCTTGAGTGCTTGCGCAGACCGAAGTCTTTCCTGAGAATCGTGCCGAAGTTTTCCTCGGCCGAGCCGTACGGAGGGCCGTAGTTGTTGGCTAGATCGAAGTGGGTGACGCCGCGATCGAAGGCGCGGCGGACCATGGCGCGGCCGGTTTCAAAGACGTCGGCGCCGCCGAAGTTTTGCCACAGACCGAGAGTGATGGCGGGCAGGACGAGGCCGGAGTTGCCGCAGCGGCGGAAGATTGCGTTGTCGTAGCGGGCGGGGGCGGGGGTGTAGGCATTTTCCATAGCAATCCTTTTTTACGACTTTATTCTCTTCGTCCAGTATCCTGGGCGGCGCTTGGCGTGGGCAACGGCGATGATCTGGATGTCGTGCAGGCGTTCGCGGAAGACCACAGAAAAAGGATAGCGCTTGAGAATTACGCGGCGGGTGCCGTGCAGGTACGGTGGGCAAATCAGAGGGCGGAATTGCAGGCTTCGGTAGGCGCCACGAAGTTCCACATCGAAGTCGAAAGCGGCATTTGGACTCTTGATCCAATAATGCTCGAACGCTGCGTCGGCTTCTGCTTCAGCGTCCGATGAAACGAATATGGTTTCATCCCCGCCGAGCGGCTTGCTTTCGTCTTGCCTTGAGGCGGGCATCCATGCGGGCAAGAACCTCATCGCCCGGAATCATCTTCACGGCGCCCGAGTCAATCTCATCGAGACGGCGCTTGATCTCGTCGCCCCAGGCGGATTCGACTTCGGCGGAGGAGACTTTCTCATCTTTGATCAGGAGGAATTCCGCGAGCCACTCCCTTTCGTCTGGAGGGAGTTGCCGGGCTTCGTCGAGGAGTCTTTGCGCGTTTGGACTCATAGCAGGATTGTAGCGCGATTCTGGTTCGGATCAAGTTGAATCCCTGGCCCCAAATACGAGACGCCGGCACCCGGCGGAGCCCCGACTACTCCTTCGGATCGGGTCTAGGGACCTTCAGGAAATCCAGATCGATCCCGTCTAGTCTCGCCAGCCGAATGCTCTGAATGAGATCCCCGCGATTTGGAAGAGTGGATTGCTCGCTCGGGAAGTAGAGCGCCAGGCAGTTGGGAGACCAGTGTTTGACTACGAAGTACATGAGGGTCTTGTAAGCATGGCCTATTGTTCCTTTTTGGCGAAGGATCGGCGCGCTGTTGCCGGGAAAGTCAAGCGACAACCAAGCTCGGTGCAGCTCCCAACACTGTTGCTGAACAGGTCGGAGATGACCGAAGTCGGCTTCGTAGCGGCTTCCAAACGCATGCAACGCGAAAGTGAGCGGTGCCACGCGAATTGCAAAATTGTGTGGTCCGACTGTACCGAGAAACTCCACTGGGCCGATTGCACCAAATGCAACCGTCATCATCTCAATCGCTTGTCCCGCACTCGGCAGTACTGGCTCCCGCAGCAAAAAAACAATGCTCGGCCAGTCATTCTCCTCGTCATTATTGCGCCGAGTTCCACGGTGATTCTTTAGAAATCCGACCATGATGCCTCACTCCGCATTATCAATCTGCGCCCGCTGGAGCTTGTCGGAATAATCGACATAAACGGCTTTCCAGGTGGTGAAGAAGTCGAGGGCGCCCAAGCCTTCGCGGTGGCCGTTGCCGGTGTGCTTCACGCCTCCGAAGGGCAGATGAACTTCAGCGCCGATGGTGGGCGCGTTGATGTAGGTGATGCCGGCTTCGAGGTCGCGGATGGCGGTGAAGGCGCGGTTCACGTCGCGGGTGTAAAGCGAGGTCGATAGGCCGTAGTCAATAGAGTTGGCGATTCCGACGGCTTCTTCGAACGTGGCGAACTCAATGAGCGCGACGACAGGGCCGAAGACCTCTTCGCGGGCGATGCGCATATGGGGCTTGACGCCGGCGAGAACCGTGGGCTCGAAGAATGTGCCATGGGCGTAGGCGCCCGAGGTGAGCGCGTGGCCGCCGCAAAGGAGCTCGGCGCCCTCGCGTAAGGCGATCCCGACGAACTTTTCCGATGTTTCGATCTGGGCGGCGTTGACTTGCGGGCCGACTTCGACCGATTCGTCCTGGCCGTTGCCGATCTTAAGCTTTTTGGCGCGCGCGACAAATCTGGCGGTGAATTCGGCGGCGATTCCCTTCTGGAGCAGGATGCGGCTGGTGGCCGTGCAGCGCTGGCCAGTGGTGCCGAAAGCGCCCCAGAGCGCGCCATCCAGGGCGAGGTCGAGGTTGGCGTCGTCGAGAACGATCTGCGCGTTCTTGCCGCCCATTTCAAGCGAGACCTGCTTGAAGGTGACGGCAGCGCGCTGGGCGACGTGCGATCCGACAGCGCTGGAACCCGTAAAACTGATGGCGCGGACGTCGGGGTGCTCGACTAGCGCCGCGCCTGCGGTGGAACCGGTGCCGCAGACGATGTTGACGACGCCGGGAGGCAGACCGGCATCGACGAGCGCCTGGACGAGGTTATAGGTGGAGAGCGGCGTGTCGGTGGCAGGCTTGATAACGCATGTATTGCCGGCAACGAGCGCGGGAAAGAGCTTCCAACTGGGGATGGCCATGGGGAAGTTCCAAGGCGTGATGAGGCCGACCACGCCCACCGGCATGCGGATGGACATCGCGAACTTGTTCTGAAGCTCGGAGGGGGTGGTGACGCCGAAGAGGCGGCGCCCCTCGCCAGCCACGTAAAAGGCCTCGTCGATGGCTTCCTGCACGTCGCCGCGGGTTTCGGCCAGAACTTTGCCCATCTCGCGGGTCATATCCCGCGCATTTTTTTCTTTGTTTTGGACGAGGATATTGCCGGCGCGAAACAGAATCTCGGCGCGCTTGGGCGCGGGGACCAGCCGCCAGGTGGCGAAGGCCTTCCTGGCGGCCGCCACCGCCATGTCAACGTCCTCGGCGTGCGAGGAGGGAAACGCACCGATGACGTCGGAGTGGTCAGCGGGGTTCAAATTAAGGATGGTTTTGCCGGTCGCCGCGGCGACCCACTGGCCGCCAATGAAGTTTTGGTAGATGGGATAGGTCATAGGGCAGCTCTCAGTTCTCAGTTGACAGTTGACAGTCGGCGTTGGTCAGGAGGCAGCCCTGACGGCGCCGGACCTTATCTCGACCGTAACTGAATCCGGCAATCAGCGTACGCCCAAAGGGACGGTTGCGGCCAGCCGAGGAAGCTTTGGCAGACTGCAGTTTACTAAGGCGGCACGCATGACGCCTGGTGCCTCCTTCGTGTTACGGGCCGATCGCTGCGGCCAAGGGCAAGTGGCCGTACAATAGAGCTTGAGGTTGACTCAATTTTTTCATGTCATCGAATGGATATCGATCCCGTTCCTCGCGGTCCCATGGTTTTCGGTCGCTGTTCAGCATGTTTTCCAGCGACCTGGCCATCGATTTAGGCACCGCCAATACTCTGGTGTACGCGGCCGGCAAAGGCATCGTCGTCAATGAGCCGTCGATTGTAGCGATCAACAAGACGACTGGCGAAGTAGAGGCCGTAGGCAAGGAAGCCAAGGAGATGCTGGGGCGTACACCCGGCAACATCGTGGCCATCAAGCCCATGAAGGACGGCGTGATCGCCGACTTCAAAGTCACCGAGAAGATGCTCAATTATTTTATTCAAAAAGCACACAACCGGAAGATGCTGGTGCATCCGCGCATCGTGATCGGCGTGCCCTCCGAGATTACGCAGGTGGAGAAGCGAGCCGTGGAAGACTCCGCCTATCGCGCCAAGGCGAGCGAAGTGTATCTGGTAGAGCAGGCGATGGTGGCGGCGATCGGCGCGGGACTGCCAATTACGGAGCCCTCGGGCAACATGGTGGTGGATATTGGCGGCGGAACGACCGACATCGCGGTGATTTCGCTGAGCGGCATTGTTTATTCGCGCTCCGTGCGCATGGCCGGCAACCAGATGGACGAGGCCATCATTAATTACTTGAAGCGGAAATATAACCTTCTGATTGGCGAGCGCACCGCGGAACAAATCAAGATTGACATCGGTTCCGCATTCCCGCTGGATAAGCCGCTGACGATGGAGATCAAGGGGCGCAACCTGATCGAAGGAGTTCCCAAGACCATCACGGTGGATGACAGCGAGATTCGCGAGGCGCTGGGCGAGTGCATCGCCGTAATCATGAACGCCATTCGCGTGGCGTTGGAGCGCACACCACCCGAGCTTTCAGCCGACATCAGCGATCGCGGCATCGTGCTGACCGGCGGCGGGGCTCTCATCAAGAATCTTGACAAGCGCATTCGCGAGGAGACCGGGCTTCCCGTGTCTGTGGCCGACGATCCGCTGGCCTCAGTGGTTTTGGGTACCGGCAAAATGCTCTCGGACTTCCGGCTGCTGCGCAAGATCAAGATCGACTAGAAACAGGGATCAGGTTTCAGGGATCAGGGATCAGGGATCAGAAAGAACCCGTCAGCCCTCCTCGATCGTTCAAGAATCGGCGTTCCGCCCTGTAAGCCCTGAAACCTGACACCTGAACCCTGGCATTTATGGAATCGTTCATCATTCGCTATCGGAACCTCGTGGTGCTGCTGGCACTGCTGATGGCGCAGCTCGTCGGGCTTGCTGTTCAGGTGCGCCGGACCACAAGCGGCACGAGCACACTTGACGAGGCCGATCCGAGCGGCGCGCGGCTGATCCGTCTTTGGGCCAATGCGATGATTTCGCCCCCGGAGCGGCTGATCCACGCGAGCAAGATCGGGATAGCAGCAACCTGGTCGAACTACATCGATCTGGTCCACGTCCGCCAGCAAAACAAGGATCTGGAAAACACCGTCGACCGGTTGCAGCTCGAGCAGGCCGCATTGCTGGAGGATGCGCGGCAGGGCCAGCGGCTGCAGGCGATGATGGGCTTCCAGCAACGGTACATCTATGCCACGCTGGCCGCGCAGGTCTACGGGTCCAGCGGCAGTGACCGCTCGCGTGATTTCTTTATCGACAAGGGATGGCGCGACGGCCTGAAGCCGGATATGGCCGTAATCACGGCGGACGGCATCGTGGGCAAGGTGCGGGATGTTTTTCCGCACAGTGCGCAGGTGTTGGCCGTGAACGACACCACCAGCGGCGCGGGCGTGATTTTGGAGACGACGCGCATCCGTGGCGTTCTTCGCGGGGATGCCTCGGGACAACTTGAAGTGGTGGGCGTGACTGCCGATGAGCGCATTCAGCCGGGTGAGCACGTGCTCACCGCCGGGGGCGACCTGATCTTTCCGCGCGGGCTGCCCGTCGGCGTAGTGAAAAAGGTGATCCGCGATGCCGATCGCGACGGCCTGGTCGATATTATCCTTACACCCGCCGCGCGACTGGAAGGCCTCGACGAGGTGCTGGTGATTACGTCTACCGAGCCGCGGTTCCCTCCCCAGGATGAGAAAGACCTTGCTGCGAGCGCGACTGAAGAAAGCACGGTGCCCGCCGGAGTGAAGGATCAGATGAAAGCGTCAGAAATCATGGCGGAGAAGCTGCCGGGATTGATCGACCCCAACCTGCCTCCGGATCAACAGCCGCTGAACGACGACAGCAATCCGAATCCCGCGCCGCGGCCGCCGCAGCCGCTGCATCCAGACGAGTTCTCACCAAGCGCAAATGACGATTCCAACGCGGGGCCGGGAGCTGACTCCACGCCGAAGTCGAAGAATCCTTCAGCTGCACCGGTCAGCTCAGGTGGCGGGGCAAGCGGCGGTACAGCTGGCGGTACTGGGCCGGCGCCGAATTCCAATCCGCAAACGACGCCGCGGAGGAATCCGTAGCCATGTCCATGCTCGGCGCCGAATCCCGGCGCGATATGGAGATTCACCGCTACCCATTGCTGGTCTATACGCTGGTCCTGCTTGGTTCGCTGGTGTTGCAGGCCTGGCTGCCGCGCGTCGTCGGCCGCTACGACTGGTTCGATTTGCCGCTCGTGGTGATCGTGTACTTTGCATTGGGCCGGCGCAATCCCTTGCAGGGCACGTTGATGGGCGCGGCGATGGGCCTGTTTGAGGACGCGCTTTCGCATAATGCCATTGGCATCAACGGCATCGCCAAGACCACTGTCGGCTTCCTGGCAGGCTCGGTGGGAATTCGCATCGACGTGGACAATCACACGATCCGGGTTCTGCTCAACGTCGCGCTGTCTTTGCTGTCGAGCGCAATCTACATTTTCGTAGCGCGATTCCTTCTCGGTCTGGCGGTGGAGTGGAACGGGCTGACGGAGTTGCTGCGGGCCGTGGGAAATGGCGTGATTGCACTGGTGCTGTTTCCGTTGCTTGACCGTCTGCAGATCAGGGACTGAAAGACAGATGCTCACCTTAACGCGATAGAGCGAATCATCGGATTCGCTGTATTCTGAAGAGTAGGAATCATGGCTTTAGGCAGCAGCCGCGGCGAAAAGCTTTCCGCAGTCAAACTGGCGTTCGTGCAGTACGGCATCCTGTTGATGATGCTCGGCCTGGCTGCGGGCCTGTGGCGGCTGCAAGTGCTGAATGTGGCAAGCTACCGTGTGCTGGCCGAGCAGAACCGCATTCGCAAGGAGCCGATCCTCGCGCCGCGCGGCAAGCTCTTCGACCGCGAGAATCGGTTAGTGGTGGACAACTACCCGTCGGTCACCTGTTTCCTGGTGCGCGAGCAAAGTCCCAACGTCGACGCAGATCTTCCGGTGATTGCACACGGGCTGGATCTCGATCTCGATCAATTGCGGGCCACCCTGCGGCGCTTCCGTACGCAGCCCGGCTATCAGCCCATACCCATCAAACAGGACGTGACGGCTGACGAGCAGGCCTTTATTGCGGCCCATCGCAACGAACTGCCGGAGCTGGAGACGATCGACGAGGAGCGCAGGCTGTATCCGCGCGACGGTTTTGCCGCTCATTTGATCGGTTATGTGGGCGAGTTGAGCGAGGACGATTTGAACAATCCGCGCTTTGCCTACTACGAGCCAGGCGATGTGGTGGGCAAGGCAGGCGTGGAAGAGACTTACGACGAACTATTGCGGGGGCAGGACGGCTCACGAGAGGTGGTCGTCGACAGCCGTGGACGCGAGGTGGGCTACTTTGGCATCGAGCACGCTGTGCCCGGACAGGACCTGCGGCTCACCATTGACAACGATCTTCAGCGTGCGGCCGAGCTCGCCCTGGGCAACCGCAATGGCGCTATCGTTGCCATGGACCCGAGAAACGGCGAGATCCTGGCAATGGTCTCGCGGCCCAGCTTCGACCCCAACGAATTTGCCGTCAAGATCGACCGTGCTGACTGGAACAAGCTGGTCACCGATCCTGAACATCCATTGTTGAACAAGGCCATCCAGGCTCAGCTCGCGCCCGGCTCCACCTTCAAAATTCTCATGTCGGTAGCCGGACTTCAGGAAGGCATTGCGCAGGATATGCATATCGTCTGCACGGGTGGCTGGGGTCCGTATGGCTACTACCATCACTGCGACGAGCATCACGGGCCGGTGGACATCTACAACGCGATCCCGTATTCATGCGACACGTTCTATTACATGCTCGGCGATAAGCTGGGCATCGATCGCATTGTGAAGTACGCGACGGAGTTCGGGTACGGACAAAAGACGGGAATCGATCTGCCCGGAGAGCAAGCCGGACTGATGCCATCACCGGATTGGCTGATCAAGAACTTCCATCACCGGTGGTACCCGGACGAGACGCTGGACGTGGCCATTGGGCAGGGCGCGGTTGAGGCAACGCCGATTCAACTGGCGCGGATCATCGGCGGCATCGCGTCAGGCGGACACCTGGTTCGACCACATGTGGTTTTTCCCAACGAGCTTTCCGGCGACTTCTATAAATCGCTCGTGGATAGCTTTCCGGGAACGGGGGAAGCGTACGTTCCGATCGATCCGGCGAATTGGGACATTATCACGAATGGCATGGCTGAAGTGACACAGCCGGGCTTGTATCACACAGCGGGCTCTGCGCATCTCGAGGGCATCGACATTGCGGGAAAGACGGGTACGGCGCAGCAGATGAGCCACGAGGCGCTGGAAAAAACCAACAAAGGGCGGGCCACGTTTCCCAACGTGTGGTTTGTGGGCCTGGTACCACGGCGCAATCCCGAGTTGGTGGTGGCAGTACTGTGGCAGAATGGCGAGTTCAGCTACTATCCTGCGCGCATCGGAGCCCAGGTGGTGGCAGCTTTTGTGAATAAGAAGCGGCGTGAAGCGCACAACCTGCCACCCACGAAGGCCGCAGCGCCAGTTGAGGTGGGGGCGGTGTGGACGACGCCCGATTCTGGGCCGGACACGAAACCAGGCGCAAAGGGCAGGACGGCTGCGCGGATCCACAGCGGACATTTCTTTGTCGATGGAAATGGGAATGTGGCGGAAGATCCTAAGGCGGCGCAGAAGCACGAGACCGGGCACACGACTCCTCAAGCGCCTTCGTCCGCGAAAAACTCGCCCCAAGTGGCCGCGCTGGCGCCCGCAATTCAGAAGGAACACTAGCCGCCATGCCCCTGCGCCGGTTCCTCAGTTTTCGCGACTTTGACTGGGCCCTGCTGGGCCTGGTGCTCCTGCTGTGCGCGATGTCGGTTCTGGAGGTCCACTCGGCCACGGTGCACACGAAGTTTGCCAGCTTTGGAAACAAGCAAATCCTGTTTATCGTGGCGGGCATTGTGGGCATGTTTGTCCTGG
>JBEKWT010000005.1:0-33202 GCA_049512795.1 Occallatibacter sp. | reverse complement strand
GCGGCCGACATGCGCCAGTTGCGCAAGCCGGATCCGTACAAGAACAAGGGCGTGCGCTACTCCAACGAACGGCTGAAGAAGAAGGCCGGCAAGACCGGAGCGAAATAAGGCAGGTGTCAGGGGTCAGGTTTCAGGTGTCAGTAGTTTGCGCGGATAAACGCTACTTCAACTGATCCCTGAAACCTAACACCTGAAACCTGGCGAAATCCGAACGGGGCCGCGAGGCGGTTCCGCTGATAGGTGAGAGAAGACGATGATTACGCAGACCAAGAGAAACGAGATTCGCCAGCGCATCCACTCGCGCATCCGCGAGAAGCTGTCGGGGACGACGGAGCGGCCGCGGCTGAACGTGTACCGCTCGCTCAACCACATCTACGCGCAGGTGGTCGACGATCAGACCGGTCAGACGTTGGTTTCGGCTTCGAGCATCAAGCTGAAGAGCGGCGGCAACGTGGCGGCGGCGAAAGAGATTGGCAAGGCGGTTGCGGAAAAGGCCGTTGCCAAGGGCATCAAGCAGGTGGTCTTCGATCGCGGCGGTTATCTGTATCACGGGCGCGTAAAGGCGTTGGCTGACGCGGCGCGCGAAGCGGGCCTGAAGTTCTAGAGCAGCTGGCAGCTGAAAAAGAGACGAGAGAGCAAATGACGATGTTGACGAAGAAACTCGATGCCAACCAGTACAACCTGAAGGACCAGGTGGTGTCCATCAATCGCGTGACCAAAGTGGTGAAGGGCGGCAAGAACATGTCGTTTGCCGCGCTTGTGGTTGTGGGCGACGCTGCTTCGGGCGTGGTGGGCTATGGATCGGGCAAAGCCAAAGAGGTTCCCCAGGCGATTCGCAAAGGAATCGAGAGCGCCAAGAAAAACTTGATAAGGGTTCACTTGACTGAGACCACGATTCCGCACCAGGTGCTGGGCCGTTATGGCTCCGGCCAGGTGCTGCTGAAGCCGGCGCCGGAAGGCACGGGCGTGATTGCCGGCGGCGCGGTGCGCGCGGTCATGACCTCGGTCGGCGTGCAAAATGTTCTGACCAAAAGCCTGGGCTCGCCGAACCCGCACAACGTGATCAAGGCGACATTTGACGCGCTGACGCAGTTGCGCGACAGGGCCGACGTGGCCACGGCGCGCGGCAAGCAGGTGGGAGAACTGTGATGGCGAAGACAAAAATGATTCGCATTCAGTATTACCGTTCCAAGATTGCCACGCCCACAAAGCACAAGCTGGTGATCAAGGGGCTGGGCTTCACGCGTCTCAATCAGATCGTCGAGCGCGAGGATACGGATTCGGTGCGGGGCATGGTGAAGGCTGTGCCGCACCTGGTGAGGATTCTGGAAAAATGACCGCTTCCGCGGTTATTTTTCCAGAATCCCGCTCTTAGCCATTGGCCTTTAGCTGCGATGTGCGGGAACCACCTACATCGGCCTTCCCGAAGAGCTAGCTAATAGGTAACGGCCAAAAGCTTGAGGCTGTTTTAGAACGCGAGTCGGCGGGAACGAACCCCGCCGGCGCTATAGCGAGGGGAAAATGACGAGAAATCTATCGAATTTGCGCGCGCCGAAGAAAGCCAACACCGGGCGCAAGCGTGTGGGCCGGGGCATGGGATCCGGCATGGGAAAGACATCGACCCGCGGCCACAAGGGCCAGCGTTCGCGCACCGGCTCCAACATGATGCGCGGCTTTGAGGGCGGCCAGATGCCGCTGCACCGGCGGCTACCGAAGCGCGGCTTTACCAACATCTTTCGCACCGAGTATACGGTCGTGAATCTTGACCGGATCGCCGAGACCATTGCGGATCTCAAGGTCACTGAAATCGATCTCGACGACTATAAGAGGCTCGGTCTTGCTTCGAACAAGAAGGCGCTCATCAAGGTTCTCGGTTCCGGCGAACTCAAGGCGGCCGTGACCATTCACGCGCACAAGTTTTCCAAGTCGGCGGCCGAAAAGATCGCGAAGGCCGGCGGCAAGGCCGTGGTTGTGGGCGGCGAGACTGCGCCCGCGGCGGCTTAGGGTTCTGCCGTAACACGCTCAAAATTGGACCTTAAAGGCCCATTTCTTATATGTGACGCAACGCATAGTCCGCGTTTCCCGGAATTGGGTAGGCTGAAAGAACCGGGAATCGCCGTAAGATGAATTCACTGCAGGATTCGACCGGCGCTTCGGGCGCCTGAAGCGGATTACCCAATATGCTGGAGAAGTTTCTCAACATCTTCCGGATTCCCGACCTGCGCAAGCGGGTACTGTTCACGCTGGGCATACTGGCGGTGTACCGCCTGGGCGCATGGATTCCCACGCCGGGCGTGAATTACCGCCAACTGGAACTGCTGTTCAGCTCGCAGGGCGGATCCGCGCTCGGCCTCATGGACCTGTTCAGCGGCGGCACGCTGCGCCGCATGACCATCTTCGCGCTGGGCATCATGCCCTACATCACTGCCTCCATCATCTTTCAGCTTCTCACCGTGGTTTATGAGCCGCTGGCGCGCATCCAGAAGGAAGGCGAGCTGGGCCGGCGCAAGATTACGCAGTGGACCCGCTACCTGACAGTCATTCTCGGTGCAGTGCAGTCGATCGGTATCGCGGCCATTCTTACCAAGCAGGGCGTGGTGATGAATCCCGGTCCCAGCTTCATTCTGATGACCATGCTCACGCTGACCACCGGAACCGCATTCATCATGTGGCTGGGCGAGCAGATCACCGACCGCGGCATCGGCAACGGGATGAGTCTGCTGATCTTCTCCGGCATTGTCGCCGGCTTGCCGCGCGGCATTGGCGACCTGTACCAGAAGGTCCAGACCGACGCGTGGGGACCGATGTCGTTTCTCGTGGTGTTGGGGTTGGTCGCGGGCATGGCGGCGGTGGTGGCCTTCATCGTCTTTGTGGAACGTAGCGAGCGGCGTATCCCCATTCAAAGCGCGCGACGCATCGTGGGCCGGCGCATGATGGGCGGTTCCTCCAGCCATCTGCCTTTGAAGGTGAACTCCGGCGGCGTCATGCCGATCATCTTCGCCAGCTCGATTCTTTCGGCGCCTTTGCTCTTCGGCCAGATGGAGTTTGTGCAAAATAGCCGCATCCTGCAGCCCATCGTGCAGGCGCTTGCGCCAGGCTATCCGTGGTACGAGCTGCTGAACATCCTGTTCATCATCTTCTTCGCTTATTTTTATGTCTCCATCGTGATGCGGCCGGACGACATCGCCGACAATTTCCGCAAATCGGGTTCTTTTATCCCCGGAATTCGGCCCGGCAAGCGCACCTCCGACTTTATCAACGACATTCTGACGCGCATCACGCTGGTGGGCGCGTTTTACCTGATTCTGGTGCAGATGGTGCCCACCTTCCTCATTTCGGGCATCCGCTTCGACAAGATCTGGCTGATCGGGAGGTCCTTAGAGGTCCTTCCCAACTGGATGATTCACGGTATGGGGGTCAACTTCTACTTTGGCGGCACCTCACTGCTCATCGTGGTAGGTGTGGCCATGGATACGGTCAACCAGATCGAATCGCAGCTGATCATGCGTCACTATGACGGCTTTTCCCCGCGGTCCGGTCGCATCCGCGGAAGGAAAACCTGGTAATGTCTTCATCTGTTTCATCTGAGACTCAAATGGAATCTGGCCGGGCGACGGAATCTGACACCGTTCCCGGCCCAATTCTTTTATTGGGCGCGCCGGGCGGGGGCAAGGGAACTCAAGCCAAGGAGCTGGTCAAAACCTGGCATATTCCGCAAATCTCTACCGGAGACCTGCTGCGCGCCAACGTGGCCCAGGGAACGAATCTGGGCAAGATGGCCAAAGAGATCATGGCGCGGGGCGAGCTGGTTCCCGATTCCCTTGTTGACGAGATGGTCGCCGCCCGGCTGCTGGAACCCGACACCGCCAGGGGTTACATTCTCGATGGCTTCCCGCGCACGCTGGGCCAGGCCCGTTGGCTCGACGGCCGGATTGGGGCACAAATCGAGTCTTTGCCGGTAGTTGCGATCAGCATCCAAGTGAACTATAATCAATTATTGCGCCGCATTACGGGGCGCCGGAATTGTCCTGTTTGCCAGACCATCTACAACATCTATATGCATCCCTCTCAGCGGGAAGGCATTTGTGACGTTGAGGGTGCCGAGCTGGTCCAGCGAGCCGATGACACGGAAGAGGTTTTCAAGGAGCGCATGCGCGCTTACGAGGCCCTGACCGCGCCTGTCGTCGAGCACTACAGGGCACAGGGACGATTCGCGGAAGTGGATGGAGACCGGCCGATCGAAGTGATCGCCGCCGGAATTGTTGCCGCCGTTGAGCGGTTGCGCAAAGCAGTGTGACTGCAGCGGCGGGTTTGTGCGTTGGAAACAAGTGTCAGCGATTGCTGAAGGTTTGGTTAACGTGGCTGTCGTACTCAAGTCGTCGCAGGAGATCGAGAAGATGCGCCGCGCGGGCCAGGTGGTTCGTGAGGTGCTGGAGCTGGTACGCAGCAAGGTGAATCCGGGCGCCACCACTTACGATCTGGAAAAAGCTGCGGAAGCGCGGTTGAATGAACTGGGCGTGAAGGCGGCATTCAAAGGCTATCACGGGTATCCGTGCGTGCTCTGCACTTCAGTGAACAGCGAAGTTGTGCACGGCATTCCATCGCCGAAGCGGGTCCTGAAGGAAGGGGACATTGTTTCGGTGGACTTTGGCGTAGTCGTCGACGGGTACTACGGCGACGCGGCAATCACAGTGCCGGTCGGCGCGATCGACGCCAAATCCGCGCGGCTGCTGAAGACAACGGAAGAGTCGCTCAAGGCCGGCATTGCGGCGGTCAGGCCGGGTGCGACGCTGGGCGATGTGGGAGCGGCGGTGCAGAACGTGGTCGAGGGCGAAGGATTTTCGGTGGTGCGGGATTTTGTGGGCCACGGAATCGGCGTCCATATGCACGAAGATCCGCAGGTGCCGAACTTTGGTGAGGCGGGCCAGGGCATGAAGCTGAAAGTGGGCATGGTCATCGCCATTGAGCCTATGGTGAATGCCGGCAAGCCGGATGTGCAGGTGCTTGACGACGGCTGGACCGCAGTGGCCAGCGATGGAAGCATGAGCGCTCATTTTGAGCACACGGTTGCGGTGACTGCAACCGGGGCAAGGATTCTGACGGAGTAGCAATACTCTTGTCCAAAACGCAAAGGCGCGGGAAGCGCCAGAAGTGGACACTGATTGTCGAAAGAAGATGCGATTGAGGTCATGGCAACCGTCCAGGAGACGCTGCCAAACGCCATGTTCAAGGTGAAGCTCGAGAATAATCATGAGGTACTGGCGCATGTCTCGGGAAGAATGCGCAAGAACTTCATCCGGATTTTGCCCGGTGACCGCGTGGCCGTGGAGTTGAGTCCGTACGATCTGAATCGCGGACGGATTGTGTACCGGTACAAATAGCTAATGTTAGCTATTAGCTCATTCGTACCATGGAAAGAGTTTCGATCTGGTGGGGCAAGCTAAGAGCTAAAGGCTAATAGCTCACGAATGATTTCCCCGCGCCTTGTTGATTGCGCGGAGAGGGGTAGCAACAATGAAGGTGCGGGCGTCAGTAAAAAAGATTTGCGTCAAGTGCAAGGTGATTACTCGCCACGGCGTGGTTCGCGTAATCTGCGAGAACCCGAAGCACAAGCAGCGTCAGGGATAAGTCAGGCCTGGCAAGGAAAGGGAGACTTATGGCACGTATTGCTGGCGTCGATCTGCCCCGCAACAAGCAGGCACGGATCGCGCTCACTTACATCTTCGGGATCGGTCAGCCACGCGCCCTCAAGATTCTGGATAAGGCGAACGTCGATGCCTTCAAGAAGATCCAGGATCTGGGCGAGGAGGAAGTCAACCGAATCCGCCAGGTCATTGAGGACCAGGGCGACGTCGAAGGCGACCTGCGCAAGGACGTTTCGATGCACATCAAGCGCCTCATCGACATTCAGAGCTATCGCGGCTTGCGCCACCGGAAATCGCTGCCGGTGCGCGGACAGCGGACCCACACCAATGCCCGCACTCGCAAGGGCCCGCGCAAGGGCACGATTGCCGGTAAGAAGAAAGCGAGTGCGAAGACCTAATGGCGAAACCAGAGCAGAAGCCCGAAACCGGCAAAAAGGGCAAGACAAAAAAGTTCAAGAAGCGCGAGCGCAAGAATGTCCCGTTCGGCATTGCGTACGTTCAGGCCTCGTTCAACAACACCATTGTCACCATCACCGACCCGATGGGCAACACGCTGAGCTGGAAGAGCTCGGGCTCGCTGGGATTCCGCGGATCGCGCAAGGGCACGCCCTTCGCGGCGCAGCAGGCGGCTTCAAACGCCGCCAACATGGCCCGCGATCACGGCGTGCGCGCCGTGGAGGTTCGGGTCTCCGGTCCGGGTTCGGGCCGCGAGTCGGCAATCCGCGCCCTTGCTGCCGCGGGCATCGATGTGAAGACCATCCGCGACGTTACGCCGGTGCCGCATAACGGCTGCCGGCCGCCGAAGCGGCGCAGAGTCTAACGACGTAGTTCACAGTTCGTAGTTCTCAGTCTGTCGCCGAGCAGTGCGACACGCAGGAAAACTGAGAACTGTGAACTAAGAACTGAGAACTTTTAACTTGGGCCGGGACGAAGTCCACTGCGGACGTAAACCGGCCGACATCCGAAGTCAGGAGAAGAAATGGCACGATATACCGGACCAGTTTGCCGCCTTTGCCGACGCGAAGGCACCAAGTTATTTTTGAAGGGCACTAAGTGTACCTCTGACCGCTGCCCGCTGGAGAAGCGCAACTTCCCTCCCGGCCAGCACGGTAAAGACCGCAAAGCCAAGATCGTGGGCTATGGCCTGCAACTGCATGAGAAGCAGAAGGCCAAGCGCATGTACTTCACGCTGGAAAGCCAGTTCCGCGAGTACTACGAGAAGGCCAGCCGTTCCGCTGGCGTCACCGGCGAGTTGCTCATCCAGCAGTTGGAACGGCGCCTCGACAATGTGACCTACCGGCTGGGATTCGCCATCTCGCGCCGCCAGGCCCGGCAATTACTTCGTCACGGGCACATCACGGTGAATGGCCGCAAGGTGAACATTCCTTCCTATCAGGTGAACGCGGGCGACGTGATCGCTGTCCGCGATAACGCCAAGAAGTTGCTGATCGTGGAGCAGGCTTCGCAGTACGCTGCGCAGAATCCTGTTCCCAGTTGGCTGGAAGCGAACTTTGAAAACCTGTCCGGGCGCGTGCTCCATCTGCCCAAGCGTGCGGACGTCAACCTGCCGATCAACGAACAGTTGATCGTTGAACTGTACTCGAAGTAACAGCTGTTAGCTAATGGCTAAGAGCTGAATTTCAATCGAAGGAGAACTTGCGCGGCCGCCGCAAAATGCATCGCGACGTACATGCCGTGCGGGAAACGAGAGACATATGTTGTGGAGAGGATTTCAGAAACCGAAGCGCCTTGCCGTCGATGCCGAGACGCTTACAGACACTTTCGGAAAGTTCAGCGCCCAGCCTTTTGAACGCGGCTTCGGCACCACCATCGGCAACGCATTGCGACGCACGCTGCTCAGTTCTATTGAAGGCGCAGCCGTCACCGCCGTACGCATTGAAGGCGTGCTGCATGAGTTTCAGTCGATCACCGGCGTGGTAGAAGACGCCACCGACATCATTCTCAACCTCAAGCAGATCCCCTTCAAGCTGCAGGGTGAGGGCCCCAAGGCGCTCTATCTGCGCGCCGACCAGCCTGGCCCGGTAACCAGCGGCATGATCGAGGCAGACAGCGACGTCGAAATCCTCGACAAGAACGTCTACATCGCTACGCTCTCTGAAAGCGGCAAGCTCGACATGGAGATGCGTCTCAAGCGCGGCCGCGGCTATGTCTCGGCAGACAAGAATTTCGACGCAGACCTGGGGCTTGGTTTTATTCCCGTGGACTCAGTGCACTCGCCGGTGCGCCGCGTAAACTACACCGTCGACGCTGCTCGCCTGGGCCAGATCACGGACTTCGACAAGCTGACGCTCGAAGTGTGGACCAACGGCGCCGTGTTGCCTGCCGATGCCATCGGCCTGGCCGCCAAGCTGCTCAAGGACCACATGAACATCTTCATTAACTTCGAGGAGGAAATCGAAGCGGAAGCGCGCGGCGAAGAAAGCCGCATTCTGCTGCGCAACGACAACCTCAACCGGAGCGTTGAGGAGTTGGAGCTTTCGGTACGCAGCTACAACTGCCTGAAGAACGCGAACATTCAGACCATCGGCGAGCTGGTGCAGAAGACCGAAGCGGAGATGCTGAAGACCAAGAACTTCGGCCGCAAGAGCCTGAACGAGATCAAGGAAATCCTGGCGCAGATGGGCCTGTCGCTGGGCATGAAGATCGACGAGCAGGGTAACGCGGTCCCGGGGCCAACCAGCATTCCGCCGCAGACGGCGCTGGCCGCAAGCTATGGCCGCTTCGACGATGAAGAGGAGCCGCTGGATTCAGTGGATCTCCAGTTGCCAACGGAGACGGAGAATTTTTAAAGCGGCAATCAGCTTCCAGCGTTTTTTGTGCTTGAATCGGAATGCGAGTTTTTCCGCGCTCAAGCTGGAGGCTGGAAGCCAGGAGCTAGAAGTTAACCGAAAGAGAGTTTTTCATCATGCGCCATCGCAATGCAGGATTCAAACTCGGACGCAACACCAGCCATCGCCGCGCGCTGTTGCGCAACCTGGTCACGTCCGTTATCGAAGAAGACCGCGTGCAGACGACCGTGGCCAAGGCCAAGGCGGTCCGTCCGCTCGTCGAAAAGATGATCACCCTGGGCAAGAAGGGTGATCTGCACTCGCGCCGCCAGGCGCACGCCTTTCTTTGCACCGACGATGCCGTCAAGCGGCTTTTTGATGTCGTGGCTCCGCGCTACGGCGACCGCAACGGCGGCTATTTGAGAATCGTTCGCACTGGCTTCCAGCAAGGCGACGGCGCCGCCAAGGCGTTCATCGAACTGTTGGGCGCGGAAAAGCAACTCGAAGTCAAGCGCCAGAAGCGTGCCGACCTCAAGGCCAAGAAGCGCGCCGAACTCGAGAAGCAGCTCGAAGAACAGAAGAAGGATGGAGAAGAGCCGGAGGGCGGCGAGCAGGCAGCGTAAGCGCATCCTCCTCCCCACCGGATTTGAGCTTCGGTCTGAAGCTCAATCAGGGCGTCCGCCACCGTGGACGCCCTTTTCTTATTGGCAAGGGTCGTTGTTCGATCAATCGACGCCCGATCGTGACCGCCCCGTATAGAATGGCCGCATGTCCGCGTCCCAGGCGAGATTTGCTGTCGTAAGATTTCTGCGCGCGTTTATCGCCGGCCTGCCCTCGAATCTTCATTGGATTTTCCTGCTGACTGCGTCTCCCCTCGTCATCTTTCTCGCGGTGTGGACGCCTCCGTTTCAAAGCGCCGATGAACCGGGACATTTCTTTCGTGCTTACCAGGTGGCACAGGGCGAAATCCTTCCGAGCGGCGGTGGGTACGCTGACTCGGCATTCGCGCAGCTCTATGCCTGCGTCGCTGCACTTCCATTCAACGACAAGGCCCGCTTCACGGTCGCTGATCGGGCCAAATCGGAAGAAGTGACATGGACTGGGCACTTGATCTATATCCCGTTCCAGAACACGGCCGTCTACCCGCCCTCGGGCTATTTGCCTCAGGCGCTGGGAGTCGCGTTCGGCAAAGCTACGGGGATGGGCGTGATGCGAACTCTCGTGCTGGCGCGGCTCCTCAACGGCACATTTGCCATCCTCGTGTGCGCGCTGGCGCTTTACTGGTGCAGGCGCGGCAAGGTAGTGATGTTTGCCGTGTTGCTGATGCCGATGACGCTGTCGCTGTTCGCCTCTTGCAACCAGGACGCAACGTTGATCGGGCTCACCTGCCTGGCGTTTGCCATCATTTCAAGGCAGATTGCAACCAGTGTGCCGTTGTCGTTAACGCAGGCCACGGTGCTGGCCTTATCCTTGCTCATCGTCTGTCTGGGTCGGCCGCCGTACGTCCTGTTGCTGCTGGTTTTGCTCATTCCACACCTCTTGCCTCCGCGGCGGTGCAAGCCCTCCTGGCTGCCGGGCGCGTTCCTCGCCGCTTCAATAGTGGCGGCGACCGCCGTCTGGTGGCGAGTTGCGTCCGCTTCCACGCGGGGAATAGTGCCTCCCTCTTCGGCCTATGGGCCGGTGGATGCGAAGCTGCAGCTCTTGAATCTGTCCCATCACCCGGGGATGGTTGCAGTCCTAGCTGGTTATATTCTCCATAATGCTGCGGTATATTTTGCAGGCATGGTCGGGGTACTGGGCTGGCTGGATACGCCAATGCCCCCACCTTACTATCTGGCTATCGCGCTGGTCTTGCTGGCGGCGTGCATCGCGGAACTCGCCCACGGAGACAAAGTAAGCCGGAGCGCGACGGCTCTGCTTCTGGTTTCGCCGCTCGCGGCGCTTGCGGCAGTATTCGTGATCGAGTATCTGACTTGGACCTGGGTCGGCGCGCCGGCGATCTTTGGAGTCCAGGGCCGATACGGGATTCCTCTGGCAATTGCCGCCGGCGTGGGATTGCCGGCTCTGGCCGGATCGGCAAAGATCCGCGAGCGGGCAACGGCAATCGTGGTGCTGAGCCAGATTCTCACGCTAGTTTGCCTTCCACAGGTGATTATGACGAGATATTACCTGCCGTGAAGTGTCGCGTTATGGCTCAGCGCGAAAGAGGCTATGTGAGAAACGTCCGCACCGGTTTCGAGCAGCGCGGCGGCGCCGAACTTTCAGTTGATAATGGCGCCGAGGAATCGAAAAGTCCTGCGCTCGTTCTGCTATGAGCGAGTCACTGCTGACTTCCGGCCCGCAGCAACCACTTCCTTGGCGACGGGCTTGCGCAGAACCTCGATGTCATCCAAATCCATTTCAAGTGAGAAGCATTGCCTGGTCGCCGCGAGAGCGATGATGACTTTGCACTGATGGCGAAGCTCCGTGACAACTCCCTCGACACCCGCGAAGACGCCCCGATGCACGCGCACCAACTCACCTACAGAGACTGTGGGATGAGGGCGCAAGATGTATCCGCTGGCCAGGCCCTCGCGAATTCTCTCGATCTCAGCGGCACTTACCGTTTCGCCCACACCGCTTCCGAGCAGGCGAAGGACACCTGGCGCGCTGACGACAGAAATGCGTTCCTCGCGGGGAAAGCGCACAAAGACATATCCGGCAAAGAGCGGGCGCTCCAAGTCGACGACCCGGTCAGTCCATTTTGAGCGGACTGCATAAAGGGGAAGGTAGTGCTCAAGGGAGCGCGCCGTTAAGTGCCTTGCGACGCGCTTTTCATGATTTGCCACGACATGCAGAACGCGCCAGGGACTATCGAACATCGCACGCTCCGATAGGGAATGTCCAAATCAAGAAAAGCCTCGATCATTCCGGTCACAACGCGAGCCACCGGATTCGTTGAATCTCAACCACGCCCCGATCAACATTTTTCCAGGCGGCAATACAAGTATATCCCAGGATTTTCTGTCAATCGCTCGCGCCCCACTTCCAGCTTAGCAATTGTGGAAATGAATGATCGTGGAGCCCAATAATTCACAATGTCATTGGATGAGCAGCAGGGCGCAAATCGACACTCTCGACGCCCTAAAGAGCGCAGCGAGTTGAGCCTTCTTGAATGGGAGGGATGAAGCGCTGCAGCTTGCAGGACGCAAGTGCTGACTGGCGCAAGAGCGGAAGTGGGAAACGTCTAGTTTATCTATCTGATCTGCCTGGCTACCGATTCAGCAACGTCTCGCAACCCAGCGCGGATCCGGGCGCTCATTGGAGTCAATTCGCTTTCAACGCGGCGCGGCTGAGCTCTTGTCGCGTCATGATGCGCTTGAGCAAGTGGACGCTTGGACTGTAATCGGGCACAAGTTCCTTAAGCGCGACGACCAAACGGCCAATGTCCCGCGCCGCGCAGATTTCGCGCAGCGCCTCGAGCCAGATTCGCATGTCTTCTTCCGGGAATCCATCGCCGACAAAGATTCGAATCTTGTCGTGCTTCGACGGCACCGTGTCCTCAAGCAAAGTGCTGAGTTCCTCCGAGAGTTTTTCGCCCGGTCGCATGCCCGTAAATTCGATTTTGATATCTTCTTCGGGCCTGAGCCCCGACAAGAGAATCAAGTGCCTGGCGAGATCGACAATCTTCACGGGTTGGCCCATGTCGAGAACGCAAATTTGTCCGCCCTTACCGATGGCCAAAGCTTGCAGCACAAGCTGGCAGGCCTCGGGAATGGTCATAAAGAAGCGGCGCATTTCGGGATGCGTGACAGTGATGGGGCCTCCGGCCGCGATCTGCTTCTTGAAAATCGGAATGACGCTGCCGTTTGAGCCGAGTACGTTGCCGAACCGGACGGCCACGTACTTTGTGTGGCCGTTCTGCAACGCCAACAGGATCAGCTCGGCGATGCGCTTGGTCGCGCCCATCACGTTTGTCGGCCGGACAGCCTTGTCCGATGAAATCAGCAGAAAATCCTCCGCGCCATGCTCCGCCGCCGCAACGGCGATGTTGTAACTTCCAAAGACGTTGTTTTCGATGGCCTCAAACGCGTGCGTTTCCATTAAAGGGACGTGCTTGTAGGCCGCGGCGTGATAAACCACAGACGGCTTGTAATTCCGAAAGATCTCGTTCAGGCGATCGCGGTTCTGAACGCTTCCAATTTCCGGATAGAACGGAACGAGGGGAAAGGCCTGGCGCATCTCGCGATCGATTTCGAAGAGTGAAGATTCCGCGATCTCGAATCCGATAATCCCTGCAGGACGGAAGCGTGCGATTTGCCGGCAAAGTTCGAAACCGATCGATCCGGCCGCGCCGGTAACGAGCACGACTTTCCCTTCCAACGTGCTCCTGATTGAGTCTTCTTCGAGATGAACCGGGGTGCGCCCCAAGAGATCCTCAACCGCCACTTCCCTGATCTGACCGGCTAGCCCGCGCTCCTCAATCACCTCGCCTAATCCAGGCACAGTTTTGAACTCGACCTCCGCGGCCTGGCACAACTCCAGA
The DNA here is from genome assembly GCA_049512795.1 of Occallatibacter sp. Classification (GTDB taxonomy): domain Bacteria; phylum Acidobacteriota; class Terriglobia; order Terriglobales; family Acidobacteriaceae; genus Telmatobacter. The sequence goes on along the minus strand of JBEKWT010000005.1, from coordinate 20,243 downwards.
ATCCGTGTCATCTCGGCGCCGGTCGCGGATGGAATGGCAATGAGAACGATTGCGATTCTATGGCGCGCAACAAGTGCGCTAATGGCTGCGCCTCCCCCGAGCACCGGCTCCCCCGCAATGCGCAGGCCAAGTTTGCCGCGATCGTCATCTATGAAGCCGCAAACCCGATAAGCCAGTCTCGCATTGTTGCGAATTTCCCGTTGCAGCGAAGCGCCCGCGTCGCCTGCCCCGTAAATCAGGGCGCGCTTCATGGGTGTTTTACTGTTCCGCGATTGTGTGCTGAGCCTCGAAGTGACGCGAGCCAAAAGACGCAGGCCGCACGTGCCGAAGAAGCAGACCATGAGATCGAGCACATAGAGCGATCGCGGGAATCCCGGCGGCGCCAGCAAGCGAATGAGCAAAAAGCCAATGATCGATGCAAAAACGTTTGCAACTGAAATCCGAATCAGGTCGATCGCGGAGACGTAACGCCAAAAGCCTCGATCGAGCTTTGCCGCATAAAAAACGACGAACTTGACGGGCAACCAAATCGCAAGGGCATAGGGAAGATAACGGAGATAGTACGCCGGCACGCTGAAATCGAAGCGAAGCAGAAATGCCGCCACGGCCGAAGCGGCGAAGATTCCCGTCTGCGTCGCCCAGATAAGAATCCGGCGCACAGCGATGTTCCGAATAAGAAAACCTGGTGGCTTGTTCATGATTGGAAACTCACATTCCAGATTGACACAGACGGGAAAGGGAATTCACGTGGAGCCATGGATGATTTGCGGATCGAATCAATCCTGAAGAACAGCATTCGAAGAAGGGTGCTCACGGCCTGCTTCAAATCGCAGTGTAATGTACACGAGGGGCGCGGCAGAAAGGGCGGCAAGCGCGGGCGCGGCTTGCGGAAACCGGGCCGCGGTCCATGCCAGCGGAAACAACCATCCGATATTGATCGCGGTGACCGCCAGCGTGACCTTCGTATGACTGGCCCAGGCCTGGGCAGCATGTTGATAGGCGTGGCAGCGATGAGCCGCATACCAGCGCGCGCGCGAAAACATGCGGCGCAGGAGAGTCACGGTGGCATCCACAATGAAAGCGGCCAGCAAGATCAGCCAAGGCCAAATGAGTCCTGAATTTGAACTCGAAGAGAAGAGCGCCAGCGTGCCCAGTGTGAATCCGAGGAATCCGCTTCCCGCGTCACCCATGAAGATTTTGGCGGGCGGCCAGTTCCATAGCAGAAAGCCAAGACTCGCGGCGGCCAGCAACCACGAAAGCTGCGAATAGGACGCCAAGCCACCATGGAATAACAGGATTCCGCCAAAGACGCTCACGCAGACTGCTTCCATTCCGGCCAGCCCGTCGATTCCGTCCATGAAGTTGAAGAGATTGGTAAGCCAAACCAATCCGGCAAATTCAGCGGCGCGGCTCGCCCAGCTACCAATGAGAGTGCTGTTGCCAAACTGCGAAGGCTGCATTGAACCGAGACACCAGAGCGCCCATGCTGCCGCAAGTGAGTGAACGGCGAGCCGCGGCCAGGGAGGCAACTTGAAGCGATCGTCGAGAAAGCCGACAACCGATATCGCGAGTCCGCCTCCGACAAGCGACCAAGCCAGCCGGCCAGGAATGCCATGCCTCAGAAAAATCCAGACCACCGCTGACAAGAAGACCACTACGATTGCCACGCCGCCACCGCGGGGAACGGGAACCGCATGGGAGCTGCGGGAATTGGGGAAATCCATCATGCCATGCCGGACCAGAACCATGCGAACGCCGGCAGTGATGAGAGCCGAAGCGACGAAGAGCAGAACGAAAAGTCGCATTAGGAGGCCTTCGCTCGTTCGGCAAGAGTTAACTCCCGATACCACCGGGCTGTTGCCGCCAACCCAACATCAAACCTTGCGGGTGGATCCCACTGTAACCGCTGTTGAGCGCGACGGGAATCAATGACGAGCGAATCCAAGACCCTGCCGGCTTCCTCCTCCTTCAACGTGAGTTTCGCAGCCAACCGGATCAACGGCTCAGGAATGGGCACCAGCCGCACAGGCCGGGCAAGAAATTGTGCCAGCCGCACAATCAACTCGCGTGTCGAATGGTCCTCGGAGTCCTTCACCAGAAAGGTCTGGCCTGCAGCATTGCGATGGTGGACGCAAAGGACAAGAAAATCGGCAAGGTTTTCGGCTCCGAGTAGGCTGCGGCAATTCTTTCCTTTGGGCAACGGTAGTGGCAGAGCGCGATCAACAAGCCTCATGAGCCGCAGAAAGTTTCCTCGAACCCCAGGGCCATAAACCTGCGGTGGGCGAACGACCACCAACTCCAGCCCAGTCTTTGCCGCGATGCCGTGAAGCATCTCCTCGGCTTCCCATTTCGAGGCGGCATAAGGGTTCTGGGGATCAGCGGGTGAGTCCTCGGAAAAAGGCGTTGCCATCGTCGACTCGCCGTGCACTTTTACCGAACTGACAAAGATGAACCGCCGAACACCGGCTGCAACAGCGGCGAGAGCGATGGATTTTGTAGCGTCTACATTCACACGCCGGTAGTCGGGTGAAGCTTTGTTTACGCGATCGCTCATCACCGGGGGACGAGCCGCCAGGTGGACAACAGCCGAGACATTTTTGAGGTGATCACCCAGGTTCTGATCTTCACTCAGATCTCCCAGCAGAGAATACTCAGTGAGTCCAGGAACCACACGTTGCAGCTCCGGCCACAGTTGAAGAGTCCGCACTCCGGCATGCGGAATGAATCCCGATGCAATCAGTGTTCGACAAACATATTTCCCCACAAATCCGTCCGCGCCTGTCACCAAGACTCGTTCGTTCATGCTGGCTCATTATGGAACATCTTGTTCAATCCGGCGAGTCAAACGGTGATAAGTAATGAGGAGACTAGCCTAGCAATCGCTCTGCGCTTCCAGGCCCAGGGCTCGCATCACTCGGGCAACGCCCGCGGGCCTATCGTAACTTGCGATAAACGCCTCGCGGCCGCTCTGTCCTTTCCGGCGCAGCTCCTCAGGATCTTCAACGAGCCGCAAAAGGAAAGCCGATACCCCGGCATCATCGCCGCAGTCGAAGTGCCAGCCGCATTCGAATTGCCGGATGAGGAGAGCAGGGGTAGCTTCCGGCGGACCAATAAAGAGGACCGGCCTTCCTGCCGCCATCAGTCCATAGATTTTGCTTGGTACAACCGCGCCGAGAGTCGAAAGCTTCTGCGTCACCAGTCCCACATGGCACTCTGCCAGGTTGGCTCCCAGGTCCTGCAGGCGAGCATAGCCCGGAAACGAAGCATTCTCGATCCCGCGTTCATGGCAGAACTCAATCAACTCCCTGCGCGCGAGACCGCCGCCGGCAAAAACAAATTGGAAATCAGAATGATTCGCCAGCTGCGCCATCACTGCGCGAATGGTCGCCACATCGTGGGCCAACCCCAGGTTTCCTGAATAGAGAATGCGCAGCGGCCGTGGAGCGGGAAACGGCAATGGAAAAATCGTCCGCCCGTCGGCCCAATTCTCCACGACAACAATTCGATTTTCTGGAATCCGGTGCTGCAACAAACGGATCTTCATGCAGTCGCCCGGAGCGATCACCACGTCTGCCCTTCGCCGGGGGAAATCCAACATCGTCGAGGTCCATCGGGCAACGGGTATGTTAAGTGCAATCGCAATATCCGGGTACAGGTCCATCTCCCACGCCACGTGACGGCATCCGCGTATCTGTTGCACCAGCCAGCCAATCCATGCCAGACCCGGCGGCGCAGTCAGCGTCAGAACAACATCGGGCTTTGAGATCCGCAGCGCTCTCCATACTGCCCCCGCATAAAAGGTGGCATAGGAGAGCAGTTTCTTCAGTTTGCTCTGCGAGAATGTTGCGGTTCTGACCCTCGCCACTTGAATTGACCCTCGGCCTGAGGGCCGCACTGCATTTGATTCGGAATTCTTGCGTCGAGCGCCGCTGCGGGCCGCCACATCTTCCGAGGCATAATCGTCGGCTCCGCAGATCACGCGGACATCGTGACCCGCCTCTGAGGCGCCATTCGCAAAGTCAGCCAGAAACTGCCCGACCGCCGATTGATCCGGACCAAAGAATTGACTGATGACAATGATTCTCGCGCGAGAAGTCAATCCCATTGGAGATCGCGCGGCTGTGGAGCTATTGAGTACTTCTCGCACGATGAATCATCTTTCACACCGATGTTGTCAACTCAAAATGCAATCCGGCTTCGGTCCCTGACCGAGAATCCAGTCGTACACCTCAGTCATGGACTTCCCAATTTGTCGCCACTGATAGTGCTGGTCAACGAGGGATTGCCCATTCCGGCCCATTTGTTCGCGCTCGGAATCCGTAAAGGAAAACAATCGCCGCAATGCCGCCGCAATGCTGTTTACCTCCGGAGCCATCATGATTGCGGCTCCAGCCGTATCGCCCTCGGGAAGGTTGCACTCGCGGGTCATTAGAACCGGCAGTTTCCACGACCACGCCTCGAGAATGCTTACAGGCTGGCCTTCGCTCTTGCTGGGCAGGATAAACGCGGATGCCCCGGCAAAACATCGATCCTTATCGGCGCCGAACTGCGGTCCGAGGAAATCGACACTCGATCGAACCTGGAGCTGGTCCGCGAGCCGTTCCAGTTCAGTGCGATGGTGATTCTGGTCCCATCCGGCGAGCGTCAGGCGCCACCCTAACGCCACAGCGGCTTCGCGGACTGCGCTCCAGGCCTCAATCAAGCTGCGCAGCCCTTTCGAAGGATGAAATCTGCCGAGATAAAGAATTGACCGGCCCTGACGCGAAACCTGAAGAGCATCATCATTCCGCATTCTCGTGCCATTGGGAAGAATGCAGATTGGATTCTTCAGCCCGTATTCCCGCAAAGCCTCCGCCTCGGCCGAATTCAAAGCATGCAGGCAGGCGGCGTTGCGCAAGTGTGCGTCTTCGTAGAGCAAAGCCGCAATCCGCTTCTTCCAGCGGGAATTATGCAGCGCCCATGGCTTTAGAAGGCCATGCGGGCTGACTAGATAAGGTCTTGTCCCCCGCGACCATCGAGGGGCAACAACCGACGGATACGTCCAGATGCCATGGACGTGAAGAATGTCCGCGTTCCATGTTTCTAATGCAGCCGCCAGCCCCGGTGCATAGCCAAAGAGTCGCGGCCCGTAAGTGGGAAATGTCCTTGTGGGCACGTCGCCCCAAAGCGGCTCATCGGTTTTTGTATAGGCATCACTCGCGCTGAAAACCACGGGGAGATATTGTTGTTCCGCGGCAATGGCGACGGTAAGATTACGCATTGCATCGGAGATCCCGCCATTCATCCTCGAGATCGAATTGGTCAAGACGGCTAATCGAAATTGCGAACTGGACATGTCGCTCAAGGCAAATAGAAAAGGCCCGGACACTCAATCAAGACGAAACACTCGCAAACTCAGGCGCTCTTCCGTATTCCCAGGTACTCCGCGCCGCGCGCAACTGCTTGGAGATAGCCCTGAACTTCGAGATCCATCCTGCAATATTGATTGACGATCTCAATCGAGCGGGCGCCCATTCTTGCGCGTAGCTCGGGATCGAAGAGTTTCGTCATTACCTGGGCCAACCGCCCAATGTCGCCAGGCTCGATGACGAACCCATTCACGCCATCTTGCACGATCATGCCAGCCGACCCACAAGCGCTCGTCGTTACAAGCGGCTTACCGGCAAGCCCGGCTTCTACAAGGACCTTTGGAAAACAGTCCTTGTGCGTTGGAAGCAGCACGGCATCGGCCGCGCAGTAGATTTCCGCGAGCTTCTCCGGCGCAACCGGTCCAAGAAAGCGCACGCGATGCTCAATTCCGCTTGACCGGGCAAGTCGCATGAAATGCTCGATCGTCGCGCCCTCTCTGCTGGCCGGCTCCTCGGGCCCAGCGAAAACACACAGAAAAGATGCATCTTCGGGGAGCAGCGCCGCGGCGCTTACGATATCGGCAACCCCCTTGAAGGAATGCAGATTTCCCGCGTAGAGGAAGACCACGGCGGAATGGAAACCGAGATCGTTCCGATCATCACGATCCCTTCTGACATCGCGGAGAATCTTTCTGAAGAACGAGGCGCCGCCCTCGTACGGGGCGGATATCAAGCGTTCGGGCGCGCAGCCGTAGACTTCGGTGAGAACCTGGAATGCGGCGGGACTCTGATAGATGTGGTAGCGGCACATGCGAAGCAGTAAGCGCTTCGACAGCCTGATCCACCAGCGCCGCTTCCTTTCCCAATTCACAGGCAGCGTTTGATTGGTTGAGATCACGACGCGCCCCAGGAGTCGCGCACAAAACGCGCACCAGATCGCCCCTAATCCCAACAACCCCTTCAGAATGACGACATCGGATTCGCGCGCGCATGCCAGGCCCACACGCCATTCAGGATTGGAGACGAGTCCTTCCGGTGTGCTGCCTTTAACGCTGACTCCGAAATGCTTGCCGCGCGCTCTGGCAGGCCGAAATGCAACCCGCGACAGCTCCTGATCCGGATATTCGTACAGCGGAAATGCCTTTACAGCGATTGCCGCCGATTGGGCAACCTCGAAGAGCGCATCCTCGGTGCCGCGCTGCAGATCGTAGGTCAGGAACCCAACTTTCAGCCGAGGTTCGGATTCTTCGCTTTTCGAGTGGATGTCCGCACTTCCTTCGATGTCAGACTCAATCGCATAAACGCTCGAGCGAGCGATTCTCCGGGATGAAAATGTGTCGTGCGCAAGCTCCGCCGAAGGTGAAGTCTTCGAATCGATGGTTTTCCCGCCCACACGAAGATTTGTAGAGATAAGTTGGGATTCGTTCCTAACCAAAAAACCGGCTCGCTTGCGAAGTTCGAAAAACAAATGTGCGACGGGAACTGCAGCGGCAGAGAATCTTGTGCGCTATTTCGTGTTGCTCGCGGGCGTAGCTCACTTTACTTTGGCACGCACGATCAGCTCGCCATTGCGCTTCAGGCACCCGACGATCTGGGTAGCATAAAAGTAGGCATCAGCTCCCAGGATCCGTCTCACCGGAAGCAAAGCCCGGTAACCCAGCACAAAAGCATAACGGTTCGTGTGAGGACGTAATCCCGCCCTGTCCAGCAGGTTATTGATGGCTCTGAAGTTCCAGCAGTACAGATGCTGGTTGAGATCGGGCGTGAAAGAAGCCGATTCGTGTTGCTCGCGCGGAAGGACAATTAGAAGCTCGCCGTCTTCCGCAATTAGTTCCCCCATCAGCTTCAGATGCTCAAGCGGGCTCTCCAAATGCTCCAGCACATGCCTGCAGAGAACAATATCCCATGCCTTCCTCGGGACCATGTCGATATCGTCATAGACTGCGATATTCCGTCGCAGGCAAATCTCACGAGCTTCGCTGCTGACGTCCCATCCGGAGGCATGCGGCAGCGAGGCGATTCCCTGGCCAATTCCGCAGCCGTATTCGAAGATTCGCTTGGATCGCTCTTCGGGGGAGAAGTAAAGACGCGCTGACGCTTCCGCTCGCGCCCAGAAATACTCATCCTCGCCAATCAAGTGGGCGTGTCTTTGAGAATGATATCCGATGTCATAAACGGGATCCTTTTCAGGCATCGTCAGCTCGATCTCCGTCCGTTGATGTCGAAGCGGCCACTTTCCGGGAATGGTCAGAGAGCCGCGAGGTCGCTCTCTTTAGATGGTCCGGCGAATCATCGACAAAGATTCGGCGGGTCAACTCTCAAGCTGCTTCTCATCGCGCCACGATGTAACATCCGCGAGCCATTGACGCATTCTGCTGTAGATGTCGTTTCCGGAGGCAATCACACGTGCGTATCCAGCCGCCGCAATCCGCTTTCTGGCGGTCTCGTCGCGCAAATAGAATTGCACTTTGTCGATAAACTCTTCGGGGCCCTCGAAAAACTCTGCTTCTTTTCCTTCGCAGTAAAACTCCTGCATGGCCGGAGTTCGCTCGGAGAGAAGGAAAACGCCGCAGGCCGGGATCTCCCATGATCGATTTGTGTACTGGTCGCGATTCCATTTGCTGAAGAAGCAGGCGCCAATCTTACTTGCACAAAGCGCCCGCCGGTAGTCTGCTCCCCTGGCGTAAGAAATCGGCCGCATGGACTGATATACATGGCGCGGTAGAACCGATCGCCACTCCGCATCCCCACCGAATATTCTGCACTTCAGCCCAGCCCGCACAACTCTCGACAGGCATTCAACACGGAGGTCGGCCTCCATGTGGCCGGCGTAAACAACGTCGGATCCCCAGGTTTGTTGTTCAAGGCTGCTGAGTTGGGTTGGATGGTGTATCCAGGGGATGTAATACATCATGAGAACCCGCGCGTGCTTGATTCCGGCTGCGGTGGCCTCATTGATATTGCACTGCCTGTTTACGTGATACCCATCGTATGCTGGAAGCGCCCGTGTCAGCAGCCGATATTCTCGTTTGGCCGGCCTTCCCAATGGATCGTCGCAATGTGATCCTGAGGCAAATGCCACATTGGCAACGTGCGCGACGGTTTCGGCGGTGTAATGGTGCCCCTGATAGAAATGCGCCACGTCGGGGCGCATCTCTCTAACACGTTCAGCCACGATCCGATTCACTTTGGCGATATGAGGACCAAGCAAGTAGCGCTGTTCGAGACGGCCAAGAAGAGTCCGCGGGATATAGGAATGAGTGTCGAAAAGCTCGACCTTTATCCCAAGGTCACGGAGCGCCCGCAGCCAGGCAAGCTCGTGGATTTCCCCGAAGGCAGATCGGACGATCAGAACGGACTCGATTGTTCTCCGACCAGACTCCGCCATAGGTTCTTCAAGGAAGATCCAACTCAAGAAGGGCGAACGCCGCGCGCTCCGCCCATCACGGGGGTCGAACCGGATAGACGCTTCACAGCGTCAATGAGGAGATCGCAGATGCGAAACCCGGCGACCGAAAGTGCTGCACGGTACATGCGAAATGAGAGGTATTTGCCCAGGCCGAGTTGAGATAACGCCGATGCGTAATGCTGGAAAGAGGATCTGGAGCAGGTGCGTGCCTGAATCGCAAGAAGCGGGTACGAATAACGGGCGACATCGGAACGAATCAAGCGGCCCACTTCAGGGCCGTGCGCGGAGTCCAAGCTCTGGGCGATCTCGAGAAGACCGCGAACAAAGTTCAGCGAGTGCTCGGGAGTCAACTGCCGCGGAGCGAACCGCTCGCGTTCACTTACGCTCGACCCGAAGTAATGATCGCCGCCGACCCGTCGGATCGCGGTTATACGCGACATATAATATCCCGGCGATGTCATGAGTAAGTTGCCGACTAAGTAAAGCTGATAAAGCAGAGTGCCATCGAATTTGTCGGTTCTTACGGCGCGCGCCGCGTCTGTACGGATGGTCAGGCCGGAAATAAAGACCGATCTGCGAAAGAATGCCGCCACCGTCTCCGGTCCCGGCTGGAACACACGATCACCTGGAAAATAGCGGTGCACATCCAGCGCTTTTCCGGTTTCCTTTTGGGTTGTTTGCCACGCGCGCAGGACGACGCCGGCATCGGGGACAGCATTGGTCGCTTTCGTTAGTTCGTTCAAAGCGCCGGCGCACCAAAGGTCATCGTCGCCCATGAATACGGAGTATTCACCTTCTGCATGATCGACGAGAAAGCGCAGATTGCCATCGTACCCGAGGTTCGCCGGGGTCGTCAGGAAGCGGACACACAGGAGTTCGTGCTCCCGTGAGAACCGGTCAACCACTTGTGCAATCTCTTCGTGCTTCGGCGAGCAATCCTCGCTAACCAGGATCTCCCAATCGCCTGGCGCCTCGGATGCAATGCTCGTGAGCAATTCCGACAGTTCTCGAGGGCGGTTGAACGCCGGAATGCAGATCGAGAATCTTTTCGTCATTTTCTGATCTTTGTCGCAAGTGACCGGTTCAGCGGCCGCTCCCGAGCTTCATGTGGCTCTGCGCGCCGCTCTGGTATCCAGAGAGTTTGTTGATCTGTTCCCTTAAGGGAGTGCGGCCTGCGCGACGGGTCGCGGCGCGAAGCTCACAGACCTGCTCAAAGTCTGCTCGACGGCGCAGAACAGCAGAATAGGAACGCCTCTTGTGGCCAGGAGGTAAACACCGAGCGTTGCTGTCATGGGTATCGTCCAGACGCACAACAGAGTGAGAATGTAAAAGCCAAGCAGTAAAGTCCCGATGTCAATCGCGGAATGTGTCGCCGCAATGCAGTACCGCGCAACTCTGCCGATGACGAAGAATCCACCAAAAACACCAAGCACGCCGAAATTAAAGTAGAGTTCGGAAAGAGTTCCGGGCACGACGCCGTTGATCGATGGATCTTCATAAATGTACTGTCCTACAAGCGCCGTCATCGCCTGCGGCTCCGGGACCTTCAGGGGTAAGTGCAGCAAAGTCGCAGGGGCGTTAATGGTCATGGCCAATCCTGCAAGTAGAGTCGTGCCGAGCGCATGGCCATACCGGCCCACCATGTCAAAGGCGAGGCTGATTGTCGGGTATCTTCCCATCTGCCAGTCGAAGACGGCGGCCAATTGATTGGCAACGAATTGGCTGGTGCTCATTCCGCTCCGAGCGAGATCGTCGAAGCCGCTGTTCAGCAATGTGGTGGTTCGCGCGATCGTTTCGAACACAACGATCCCCATGACTCCGACAGCGATGACTGCGGCGAAGGAGCGGAAATGTCGAGGAGCGATCTTCTTGACGACGAAGATCAGGGGCAGGACCGCGAGCAGATTTTCAGCTCGGCTGCCCGTCCAAAAGAGATTCAGGAGTATGCAGGTCGAACCGCCAGCAAGCGCTGCTAAAGTGACTCTGGGATGATTCCTGCCGGTTCGCGAAACCAGGAATGCAGTTAACAGGAAGATGATTCCCCAGGAAAGCCACGCGGACATGAATACAAAACGGGCGGTTCCTTCTGCAAGTTGTCTCGACCTATCGACAGTTGCGATATTCTCAAATGATTCGCCAGGGCCGGAGAAAAGCATGGTTGTGCCGGCAATGCCTATGAGCGTAAAAACAAATCCAGCGAGAACGAACAATCTGGAACGCACACGAACAAGGTGTGGGCCTTTCTCGGGCGGCGTCGGACGCGCAGGGACTAGTCCCCACCAAAGTGCCAATTGTGCAAGGAAAACGAGCGCAAGCGATAAGTACACGTGATGGAACTGGGTGTGGGTGTCAAGCGCGGCGATCTCATAGAAACCGAGCGACACATAATCCGCCCCGGTAAGATGGACGAACGCCGACAGCGGATAAGTGAGCAAGAACGTGCCGAGCACCAGAGTGTAGCTGTTTAAGAAACTGCCGGTCTTCACGGCGGCACGAAGCAGCATTGCGGCAGAAATTGCGAGAAGGATTGCGGCGAGCACCCCGGCGCCCGGCGCATCGACCCGCTCGCGCCGCACGAGCAAGGTGACAGCGACCAGGACGACGACCGCTGCGAACAGCCGGCGCCATGGAATGACCTGCGTGCTCTGTCCTTTTTTCAACACGGGCTTTCAGCCACCTCTTCTTTGTTTTCCGCGAGAAGTCGGTCCCGGAAAAGTTCCACCAGCGCCGATGCCATGGCACGAACGATACTGGGCCGGATACCCCAGAGCGATTGCAGGCGGACATCCTGCTGCGTGGCGAGATAGAGCGCCAGACAAGTGAAGTAAATTGCCTCTGAAATCAGGCTCGCGCAACAGAATCCGAAGGCTCCCCATCGCGGCACGAGAAACACACTGAGAACGATGAGGGCCGTCAGATTGATGACCGCCCCAACGGTGCCCGGAACGATGAAGCGGAGGCCGCGAAGGTTATTTTCCAGCGTTCTCGTCATGGCTCTCAGCGCCATGGCGAGCGCAAGAGGATACGCGGCGGGAATCGCATTGACGTATGCTTTGCCAAAGCCGAATCGGATCACAGGATCGACAAGAGCGCAGGCGAGAAGAAAGCTCATTCCGGCAACGACCTGCGCCATCTGGAAGCGGCGCAGCATAAGTGCAAACGAGGCGTCAGAGCTTTCGGCGCTTGAAACTTCGACAAATCCAATCTGCGTGAACGCTTCAGTAGTAATCGTGATCGGCATGGTTAGCGCGAAGGCAATCGCAAAGTAGCCGATCTGCTCTAGTGTCGTTGTGCGAATGAGGATGGCTCGATCAGCATTTAGCAGAACCACAGCTGCGAGGCTCGGCGCGGCGAAGCGAATTCCCAGCGCAAGACACTGTGAGTAAGCGCCGCGCGGGAGCTTCCGGTTCAGCCACTGAGGTTTGATATGAATCAGGTGCAGAAGGCACTGGAGCAATTGGCTGCCTAGCGCGGCGAGCGCGGCGGCGAGCGGCGTGAGTGTGCCAGCGAGCCAAAGGATGAGAAGAGCAAGCACGTAGCCTGCCTGGCCGGCGAGCATTACCGCATTAACCCAGGTGAAGCGCCTCAAGCCGTAGGCCATCGCATTGAAGTACGGCACAAGAATCATGAAGGCGCCGCATGCGCAGGAGATCTCAACCGGAACCGCTAATTGCCGATTGTCGCCGGTGAGTGTGAGCGGCGCGCACAGCACGAAGAGCGGAACCGCCAGGAGAACCTGAACAACTGCGAGGCGGAAGCCGGTCGTTAGAATTTCTTCAGTACGCTCTGCGCTTTTGGAGATCAGGGCAGTGATCGCCTGGGGTGTTCCCAAACTGAAGAAAGCTCCCATCAGCGTGGGAAAGTACAGGAGAATCGCCAATTCTCCGCGCCCTCGCGGCATCAATAGACGAGAGACCAGCAGGCCCGAGACGGCCCCGAGCCCCACGCGGAGAACATTGGCTCCTGAAGTCGAGACGTAGGACCAAATGAGATGTTTGCGGTGGTGGGACGTCTTGGTTCTCAATGATTTGATCGCAAGTCACTCGTTGACAGGAACCGATTTGAACTCGGCCAGCAGTTGCGCGATGTGACGACTTCCGGCGAGGATCCTGCGCCCCAAAATGTAAAGCCACGAGCCAAGCAATCCGAGTGCCATGAAGATAAGAACGATGAATGTCCGCCTGGGTGCGGATTTTCGTTCCGGAGGAATTGCTTCTTCGACCACCTGAATCACCGCGGCATTCCTGGCCTCATCCCACCGCGCGGCGTCATATTGTTTCAGGAGTAGGTCGAAGAGCGCCTGACGGTACTCGAGTTCGTGCTCCGCGCGCAGATACTCCGCACCTGCGCCGGCAACGTCCGCGAGATCCAATCCGCCGGATTCAGGGGAGCCGCTGCGCTCTTCCAGTCTGGCTGATTGATCTTGAAGCGAGGAGAGTTGGCTCTCAAGCAACTGCACCTCGGGATTCTGCTCTGTCGAATAGGAGCGCAGCGCCTGAAGCTGTACTTCCTTGGCCGCCACTTGCGCGTGCAGATCGGCCAATGACGTGATCAATGCCTTGGTCTGCGCGTCCAGTTGGACCAGGCCCTTTTGTTTTTGGATTTGCTGCAGCGCAAGCTCGGCTGAAACCAGGTCCTCCTTAGCGTCCTTCAACCGCTGTTCGTAGAAGAGCCGTCTCTGCGACGCTTCAGTCACCGCCAGATTTTTGGTAAGCGCGCGAAGTTGCTCGGGGTAGGCGTTGGCGATGTCAGCGGCTCGCTTCTTGTCTGTATCAATCACGGAGATTGCGATCAGCGTGCTTTTTTCTGACGTGACAGTTGTACGATCAGCCAGCGCCTTTCGAGCGGCCGTCATATCTTTCGCGTGATAAACGCCTGCGAGACCGAATTTTCCGATGATCCCGTCCGCAATGGGCCGTGAAGCCAGCAGTCCCAGATAAAGCTCGTTGGGATTTCTTAGATTCAACGATCCCCCGGTTGCACCTGCCAGTGGGTTTGCGGCGGTTGGATTCAGCGCCATTTGGCTCATCAGGAAGGCCGCGGTCGACTGGGTTTGTTGCGGCGTCATGATCCTGGTGGTTGCCGTATAACTCACCGGTAGAAGCAGGCTCACTACAATCCCAACGACGGTTGCAATTCCTGTCACCAGCGCTACCAGGCGTTTGCCGCGCGCCAACTGCAGCAGAGCGCCATACAAGGACAGCGCAGGCGCCGGCGCGTGTTCCGCGGAATAAAGCTCTCCGTGCGGAGAGGCAGCTTCATGATTGATCACTGGACTCTGTTCCATCGTGGCTTGCCGAACGGCTAGTAGGCGGTACCGAGAACGGCGCCTGTCAAGGCCGTTTGCGAAAGAATTTGCGTGAAATAGGGGAGCTGCTGGATGAATGTGCTCGGACCCTTCAACTTCGGTGGAACGATAATCGCGTCTCCTGGCAGCAATGTTGTCTTGTCAAAGTCCGAGCGCCAAAGCTCGCCGTGAGTCTGGCGGCTAATCACCGTGCCGTCCGCGCGAATGAGAAAAATGCGCCTCGTATCTGCCTGGCGCGTCGGTCCTCCCGCGTCGTTCAGATATGCGTAGAGCCGTTTGCGCCGCTCATAGCGGAAGGCATTTTCGTTGTAGACTGCGCCGGAAACCTGAACAGTGTTGAACTCCGGCGGAACGTAGAATGTGTCTCCATCTTCCAGCGGAAACGCCGGAATGTCATCGACGCTGCTCGCGTCGGGCTTCATGGCCAGAACCACGCGCCCTGTGGGTTGAACAGCGGCGAGCTGCGAAATCAAGGCCTGCTGGGCGCTCAACTGCGCCTGCTGATCCTGGGCGTTGGATGCGCCAACGGTTGAAGTGGCTGCATTCCGGGCCAGAAGGTCTCTCTGCATTTGTGCGGTCGATTGCCTGATTTCGAGCTCCTCGGCCTTGCGCGTGGAGATGCGGTTGAGCTGCGAAGCATAGAGATAGGAGTGCGGAGTAAGCCCTCCGGCGCGCGTCACCAGCTCGCGGAGCGTTTCCCCTGGGCCGATCCGGTAAACGCCCGGCGCATTCACCTCGCCGTCAACGCGGACGAAAGCCGCGTGCTTATCGACGGGAAGAGGAATGTCCTTTTCAGAAAAGATAGTGACAACATCTCCGGGCTCGAGAACAACGTTGTCAGTCGACGCCGGGTTGTCAATGGCTTTGGCCAGGTTGAACGCAATCAGGCGGGTGCTCAAATCGTGTTGATCCAGGCGCTCAACGGCAGCGTAGTCCCAATTGATCTCTTCGCTGTTCCGAGCCGCCTCGAAACTGGTTTCGCCGCGCTGGTTGCCTTCGTTTTGGGCGATGATCCCCGTCTGCGGATTGGCCGCCGTTTGTTGATTGGGTCCAGTCTGCGGGTTCAGCCCCGTCTGCTGATTGTTTCCAGTCTGCGTATTCAACCCTTGTTGCGAGTTTGCTGCGGTCTGTCCGGCTTGAGGAGGCTGTGCGCCGGTTCCGTTCTGCGGATTCACCCCGGTCTGCGGATTGAATCCGTTCTGGGCGTTGTATTCGGTTTGGCCGGGTATTGCGGTCTGCACATTCGTACCCGTTTGGGGATTGAACTGGTTCGGCGAAAGGCCAAAGGGATGAGCGTTTCTTTCGGGCACAAGAAAGTTCTGCTGATTCCAGTAATCGCGAGTAAGGAGGAACTGGCGTGTCGGAATCAGGTCGGAGACGCGCATCCCATCGCGCCACACATAACGCCCCGGTTGGGCCACATTGCCGCGAAGAGTCACTGCATTATCGAAGCGCGGCGAGAGCGGATAAACGCGCAGCAGGTCTCCGTCGCGAAGCGGGCGCTTCATTCCGAGATCGTCGAGCGCGAACGAATCCGCCTGGCGGCCTTGGTGATTCTCGATCCGTTCCAGCAGAACACGATCCTCGTCGGCCAGGTTCGTCGTGCCGCCCGCATCTTCCAGCGCCGAAGCAACCGTCTCTTCACCCTTGATCTCGTAGATCCCCGGCTCGTTCACGCTGCCGATGATCGCCACTTGCGAACCAGCCGGCGGGATATAAATCACATCTCCCGGCAGCAATTGAGCATCGTGAGATTTGTCGCCTCTGCGCAACAAATTGTAAACGTCAAAGTCCGTGACCACCGTATCTCCGCGCCGCAACTGCACGTGGCGCATCGAGCCGGTCGCAGACGGTCCTCCCGATACAAACAGAGCGTTCACCAGCGTGCTGAGCGAGCTGATGGTGTAGACACCCGGCTGGCGCGCGCTACCCAAAACAAAAACCTGGATGGAGCGAAGCTGGCCCATTGTCACATTCAGGTCAAAATCCTTGTAGAGCGTGGCAATCGCCGTGTGCAGAAAGCTCTGCAGTTGCTCGAAGCGCAGCCCGGCGACGGTCAAGGTGCCTACCGTGGGAACAAAGATTTGCCCGTTTCGATCCACGATCACGCGCGTATCTAAATCAATCTTTCCCCAAACATGAATGAGCAGCTCGTCGCCCGGCCCGATCACGTAATCTGCGGGGACCGGAATCCGGTCAAGCGGCGCGAAGGTTGTGGGAGCCTCATCGAACAGCTCTCTGCCGAATACCTTCAGCGGATGGCCGGCCTCGTCTTCGGCGAAGATTTGGAATTCCGTCTGCGTGGTAATGGGGCCAATTGGCTTGTTCGGTGGCGAGACGTTCGTTGAAGGGATGGGAGCGGCGCCGGATGGGAGTGTGCCCAAGCCGGGCGTGGTTCCGGGAGGATACGGTGTGGTTTCCAGCGAAGGACCCGTGCTTGTTGCCGGGGGACACAGAGCCGCCGTGCCTTCGGAAACGGGTCCCGGTCCGGTTGGACAGACAATCGTCTGCGCTCCGGGCGCGGTAGGTGTCGTTTGCCCGCCGCAAAGGGCGCCGGGAAAGAGAAGGGTGAGCAGAATTTTATTTCTCATTGGAATATCGTTCTTACTGCATGTGCGCTTTCGCAGGGATTTGTTCTCGCTGTGTGGAACGGCCCGCTCTAAGGGTTGCGATCCGCATTGAACAGGGCGATTTCGGCACTGAGTTTGTCGACCTTTTGTTCCAGGCTGCGCATTTGAGCAGAGTATTCGTTGTGCGAACCGTCGCCGGAACTCTCCTGGTTTGCGCCGTTCAAAAGGCCACGCATGGCTTCGCGCGCCAGGTCCGACACGCTGCGCGCGCCGGTGGCCACACAAAGCCGCCGCAGAGTGGAGAACTCCTCTTCAGACATTCGGATGCTGACGATCCGTGACCTTGGTCTCAGGACTCTCATATTGAATTCAGGCAGGGGATCAGGATTTCAGAGCCGTTCAACAATTCACGTGCCCTTTCCGGCGTCTCGCAGGTGACTTTTTCCTGACGAAAAAGCCACTCGGCGGTAGCGGACCTGGGTATAGCAATTGTGGAACCGCTGCAGCGCAGCATGCCCGCTTGCAGGGGTGGGGGCAGACGTCAGATGGTTCGCGAGTTTGAACTCAAACGTTGGACACCCGGATTTGTTGCGTGAGGAATTGGGTTGCGATTACAACCGGCTCCGATACAGGCTTCGCCCCTCTCGGTCCCAGGCCGCTTATGAACCGCTCATTTTCGCATCAAAAAAAACAGCACACGGACAGGCCGACGATTCGATGGATGTGTGCCTCGCAGCCCGATGCGGCCCATCTGCGTAAAGCGTGGATTCGTGAGCGAGACTACCTTAACACGCGTCTTCGGGGGAAGCAAGGAAAACGTATGACAAATGAATACGTGTCTAAGTGACTGACTTCATTGCCAAGTACGGTCGATTTCGTCTTCTCGCCGGTGACCAAAGGCACCGTCTCAAGGCGGCGAGACTTGTCAATCCCGATCGTGCAACCGGGCCGGCCGAAGCAGCCGCAGATACATGAATGCGGCCATCTGCATGAACAATGCTCCACAGCAATCCAGCAGGACATCCCATGGCGATCCGGTGCGGTTGGGCAGAAGGGTCTGGTGCCATTCATCCCAGCTGGCCACAAGAGCCGTGCCCACGAGCGCCAACCCGGCATCGAAGAGAAACCGGTTGCGAGGCAAACTCATCCACAAGGCACGCAGCCACGCCAGCCCCAGCCCGCCGTAGCCAACAAAGTGGCCGGACTTGCGAATGTAGTGATGGATCGTCGCCCAGCGTGCTTCTCCGACCGGCCCGAAGAGCGCTTCGAACAATACGCGCAGCGGATGCGATGTCCGGTCGGCGCCGAAATACTTTGTCGACTCCACCGCGATGATTGCGATTCCCACAACCACAGGCCACCACGCGCCGATCCAAAACCTGAGGCCGCGCCGGCTACTCGACATGATAGTTGGGCGCCTCGCGGGTGATGATCACGTCGTGCACGTGACTCTCGCGAAGGCCGGCGCCGGAGATGCGCACGAACTTCGCCTTTTCCTGCAGGTCCGCGATATTGGCGCATCCCAGATAGCCCATGCCGGAGCGCAAACCGCCCACGAGTTGGAAGACCATCGCTTCCAGCGGCCCGCGATAGGGCACGCGCCCCTCGATCCCCTCGGGAACAAACTTGGCCAGCCGGTTTTCATTGGCGCGCTCGCGCTGCACCACATCCGCGGGACCGCTTTCCGCAACAGCCAGATCGGCCGACCCTTGAAAATAGCGCTCGCCCGAGCCCTGGCTCATGGCCGTCAGTGAGCCCATACCGCGATAGCTCTTGAAGCTGCGCCCCTGGTAGAGGATGGTCTCGCCCGGGCTCTCGTCCACGCCGGCAAACAGCGAGCCGATCATCACCGAACTGGCTCCTGCGGCAATGGCCTTGGTGACTTCGCCGGAGTACTTGATGCCGCCGTCGGCAATGACCGGAATCCCGTGCTTTTGGGCCGCGCGATAAGCTTCGGCGATGGCGGTGATCTGCGGCATGCCGGCGCCTGTGACCATGCGCGTGGTACAGATGGAGCCGGGCCCGATGCCAACCTTAATAGCGTCGGCGCCGGCGTCGATCAGCGCCATTGCTCCCTCATACGTGGCCACGTTGCCGGCCAGCAATGCCACGCCGGGGAAGCGCTTCTTTACCTCGCGCACCGCCTCGAGCACGCGAGACGAGTGCCCATGCGCGGAGTCAATTGCCAGCGCATCGGCGCGGTTGCGCACCAGCTCAACCGCGCGCTCAAGAAAATCGCCCGTCGCGCCGATCGCCCCGCCCACGCGCAGCCGCCCCTGATCGTCCTTGCTGGCGTTGGGATACTTCAGCTTTTTCTGGATGTCTTTGACGGTGATCAGGCCCATCAGCTCGTACTTGTCATTCACCACCAGCAGCTTTTCCACGCGGTGCTTATGCAGGATCAGCTCCGCCTCTTCGAGCGTGGTGCCCACGGGCACGGTGATCAGGTCTTCTTTGGTCATCACGTCGCCCACGGGTATATCGGTGCGCGTCTCGAAACGCAGATCGCGATTGGTCAAGATGCCCACCAGCCGCTTGCCCTGTGTCACTGGCACGCCGCTGATGCGGTAGCGGCGCATCACTTCGAGCGCGTCGCCGATCAACTTCTCTGGGCCGATGGTCACCGGGTCGACGATCATCCCGCTCTCTGACCGCTTCACCTTGTCGATCTCGCCGGCCTGGTCAGCGATGGAGAGATTGCGGTGCACAATGCCGATGCCGCCCTGCTGCGCCATGGCGATGGCCATGCGCGATTCCGTCACCGTGTCCATGGCCGAGGAGAGCAGCGGTGTGTTCAGCGTGATCGCCCGCGTCAGATGCGTCTGCGTGCTCACCTGCATCGGCACAACGTCGCTAAATGCGGGGACCAGCAGGACATCGTCGAAAGTGAGGGCTTCGGAGAGATTTTCGGTCAGCATGATCGTATGAGGCGCCCGAGGCACAAGGACTCTTCACTGGCGGGCGGTTCTCATTATTGTAGCGGAGCAGGCATGGACGCACCGTTGCGTCCTGCGCCTACTTCTTCAGCGGCTTCCGCGCGAAGTAATACAGCGAATACGCCAGCAGCGCGAAGGCCACGACCGACACCCACGGGTTGTAGAGGAAAGTATGCGGCCAGCCGATGGGGTTTGATTTGTTAAATGTGGTTTCGTACCCCTGGAGGCCCACTCCAATCAGACCTACGATGCCGCCCGCGGCGATCAACCCGGATGCATAGAGCGAGCCCGGAGAAACGTCGGAGTCCGAGTCGGCCACGCCCGACCGCTCGGCTGCCTTATCCACCAGCGCGCGTACCACTCCGCCGGCAAAGATCGCCAGAGTGGTTCCGATCGAGAGATACGCGCCCACCGCCAGCGAAAGCGAGCGAATGCCGAGCAGCTCGACGGCGATGACCAGGAAGACGCCAAGCATAACCAGGCCCCAGGGCAGCTTGCGGGTCAGGATTCCGTTGATGACCGTGGCCATCAATTGCGCTTGCGGCGCGGCGGCGTTTTCGCTGCCAATGCCGGGAATCCAGCGCACTTCAATACGGCCCGTCGCTGGCGAGTAGAGGTACTTGCCGTTGGCCAGCTCCGACGAGCCGATGGCATTCAGCACGATGTACTCGC